>CAHJXE010000055.1 GCA_903644085.1 Hyphomicrobiales bacterium | reverse complement strand
GGCGTCTTGCGCGCGGCGCGGCACCGGTCCGAGCAGTAGCGCACCTCGTCCCAGACGCGCTCCCACTTCTTGCGCCAGGCGAACGGCTTGCCGCAGGTGGCGCAGATCTTGGTCGGGAGGTCGCCCTTGCGCACCATCTTCGCCACGTCAGGCGGTCCGCGCCAGGGCCTTGGCCCGGCGATGATGGGCGTGCGTGATCGCGACCGCGAGCGCGTCGGCGGCGTCGTCCGTCTTGGGGTCGGCCTTGGGCAGCAGCACCCGCACCATGGCCTGGATCTGACGCTTGTCGGCGTGGCCGGAACCGACCACGGTCTTCTTGACGAGGTTCGCCGCGTATTCCGCGACCGTGAGGCCCGCGAGCGCCGGCACGAGGAGCGCGATGCCGCGGGCGTGGCCGAGCTTCAGCGTTGCCTGCGCGTCCTTGTTGACGAAGGTCTCCTCGACCGCCGCCTCCTGCGGCGACCACTCGTCCAGCACGCGCACCAACCCGTCATGCAGGTCTTTCAGCCGCTCCGCCAGGGACGCGGCCGCGTCGGACAGGATCGTGCCCGAACCCAGATACGAGAGGCGGCTGCCGTCGATCGTCACGATGCCCCAGCCCGTGCGGCGCAAGCCGGGATCGATTCCCAGGATGCGGACCGGGCCGAGATCAGCGCGCAAGGGCGCGCCGCTCCACCGCGATCGAGCGCGCGAAGGAGGGACGTGCGTGCATCTGCCCGGCGAAGGCCGCGACTCGCGGGTGGCGAGCCTCGTCCAGCAGGCCGACGTGATGCAGATTGACGAGGACGCTCGCGACCGCGATGTCGGCGAGCGTCAACCGGTTCTCGACCAAGTACAGGCTTTCGGGGATCACACCCTCCAGGTAGTCGAGCACGGGCGGCAGGGCATCGCGCTCGGCCGCTTGGGCGGCCCCTTCGTCGCCGTCCTGCTTCATCAGGATCCGTTGGACGACCCGGTTGAAGAAGATCGGCGCAACCGCCGGGAACAGGATCGTGTCGGCGAACTCGTCGAACCAGACGGTGCGGGCACGCGCACGGGGCTCCTCGGGCATGAGGTTCGGCTCGGGCACCGTCGCGTCGAGATAGGTCACGATGGCGCTCGAGTCGGAGAGCGTGAAATTGCCGTCGCTGAAGGCCGGGAT
Source organism: Hyphomicrobiales bacterium (assembly GCA_903644085.1). GTDB lineage: Bacteria > Pseudomonadota > Alphaproteobacteria > Rhizobiales > Beijerinckiaceae > Enterovirga. Next base: position 13,064 of record CAHJXE010000055.1, on the reverse strand, counting down.
CTTCCGGAACGGGCTCGCGGCCAGGAAATCGGGATCGGTCGAGCCGAGACCGAGCGGCTTCAGCTTGATGTCGATGCTCTTCTCGGCCGCGAAGGCCAGGACCTTGCGCACGTAGGGCGAGAAGGAGGAGCCGTAGAGGATCATCGCCTAACCCATCTTTGCCAGGAGCGCGTCCGAGACCTCGAAGTTCCCGAAGACGTTCTGCACGTCGTCCTGGCCGTCGAGGCCCTCCATGAGCCGCAGCAGCTTCTCGCCCGTCTCGTCGTCGACCGCGACGGCGTTCTGCGGCCTCCACACGAAGGCGGATTTGCGCGCGTCTCCGAACCGGGCCTCCAGGGCCTTCGTGACCTCGGCGAGCGATCCCTGGTCGCAGGTGATCGCGTGGCCGGCCTCCGGGTCCGTCTCGACATCGTCGGCGCCGGCCTCGATCGCGGCCTCCAGCATCGTGTCCGCGTCCGCGACCTTCGCGTCGAACTCGATGATGCCGACGCGGTCGAACATGAAGGAGACGGAGCCGGTCTCCGCGAGGTTGCCGCCCGACTTGGTGAAGACCGAGCGCACGTCGGACGCCGTGCGGTTGCGGTTGTCCGTCATCGCCTCCACGATGATCGCCGCCCCGCCCGGGCCGTAGCCCTCGTAGCGGATCTCCTCATAGTTCTCCGCATCGCCGCCCTGGCTCTTCTTGATCGCTCGCTCGATGTTGTCCTTGGGGACGTTCTCGGCGCGGGCCGCCAAGATCGCGGCGCGCAGGCGCGGGTTCATGTTCGGGTCCGGCAGGCCGAGCTTCGCCGCGACCGTGATCTCGCGCGCGAGCTTGCCGAACATCTTCGAGCGGACCGCGTCGACGCGGCCCTTGCGGTGCATGATGTTCTTGAACTGGGAATGGCCCGCCATGGCTCTCCTCCTGTTGCGGCGGAGGCTGCTCCGAGCCTCTACGCCTTTGTGACATGTGATCGGGCGGAGATAGAGCAGCCGCCCCGGCCTTGTCACGTCACGTCGCGCCGCGTCAGTCCCAGAAGCGGGGCCACGCTTCTTCCAGCCGGGGCCCGAGCCGCACGGACGCGATGCGGGTCGCGAGTCCGGTCAGCGGATCCGTCTCGACCGCGACGCCGCAGAGCGTTCCCTCTCCGTCCGCCGGCTCGTATCGCGGCCCGGGCGTCGATTGCAGGAAGCGCCGCATCGGCTCGTGCTTGTCGACGCCGATCACCGAATCGTAGTCGCCGCACATGCCGGCATCGGACTGGTAGGCGGTGCCGCCGGGCAGGATCTGCGTGTCGGCGGTCGGCACGTGGGTGTGGGTGCCGACGACCAGGCTCGCGCGCCCGTCCAGAAAGTGGCCCATCGCCTGTTTCTCGCTCGTCGCCTCGGCGTGGAAATCGACCACGACCGCGTCGCAGGCGAGCCCCAGCGGCGAGGCCGAGATCTCGGCCTCGGCCTTCGCGAAGGGGTCATCGTGCAGCCCGACGAAGAGGCGGCCGATGAGGTTCAGCACGAGGACACGTGCGCCCGACGCCGTCTCGACCATCGCGGCCCCACGCCCAGGCGTGCCGGCGACGAAATTTGCCGGTCTCACCAGACGTGACTGCCGCTCGATGAAGACCAGTGTCTCGCGCTGGTCGAAGGCGTGGTTGCCGAGCGTCACGATGTCGGCGCCCGCGTTCAGGAGGTCCTGGCAGATCGCCTCCGTGATGCCGGCACCCCCGGCGGCGTTCTCGCCGTTAACGATCACGGCGTCGAGCCGCCATCGCTCGCGCAAGGCCGGCAGCCGGTCGGCCACGACCTTGCGGCCCGGACGGCCGAACACGTCGCCGAGGAAGAGGAGGCGCATCGCGTCAGGCCTGTCGTTCGGGACGGAGGATGCCGGTCTCGGTCACGATCAGGTCGAGCGCCCGGTCGTGCGGTTCGGTCGGCACGGCATCGACCTCCTGGACCGAGAAGGCGAGACCGATCGTGAGGAGCCGGTGGAGGGCGGAGAGGCCCGCGATCGAGCGATCGAAATGGCCCTTGCCGTAGCCAACGCGCCCGCCCGCCCGGTCGAACGCCGCGAGCGGCACGAGCAGCGCGTGCGGGAAGACCTCCGGGGCGTCCGGCCCGGGCTCCAGCACCTTGAACCCGGCATGGATCAGCACGTCGCCCGGACGCCACGCGCGCCAGGACAGGAGGGGATGGCGGATCTGAGAGAGCGCGACGACGCGGCCTCGTGCCACGAGTCCGTCGAGGATCGGTCGTGGATCGACCTCGCTCCGCATCGGCCAATAGCCGCCGACGGGTTCGACCCGATCGAGTTCGGGCAGCGACAGCACGCGCGTCATGATCGCGAGCGAAGCCGCGTGCCGCCAGTCGCGGTCGAGCGCGTCGCGACGGGCGAACACCTGCGCGCGTATACGCTGCTTCAACTCGGACGATGTCGGATCGGTCATGAAGGATAAGGTGCGGAGCCACGAGAGCCGTTGGAGCAACGATCCCGGGAACCTACAACGTAGGTGGGAACCGTGTTGACCAAGTCCACGGACGAGGCCAGGGACAGCTCCCTTGGGAATCGATAAGGCCCCGGGGAATTTGAGCTCCTGACGCGCCCCGCAGCCCCGCCAATCCGATATAGGATTCGCGGGCGCCCGGCGCTAGTGCGATCTCTCCGACCCCGCCCGCCGGACCACCATGCCCGACCCTCTGCCCCGACCGACGCTGACCTGGGAGGGATGCCTCACGGGCGCGCGCCTGATGATGCCCGCCCTGCCCGGCATCGTGGTCTACGGGCTGGCGTTCGGGGCGGCCTCCGTCAATCGCGGGCTGACCTTCGGGCAGTCGCTGTCCATGAGCGCGATCGTGTACGCGGGCGCGTCGCAGATGGTCTCGCTCGAGATGTGGCGAGACGTCTGGACGCCCGCCGCGATCGTGACGGTCGCGATCGTGACCGCGACGGTGAACGCGCGCTTCATCCTGATGGGGGCGACGATCCAGCCGTGGATGCGCGGCGCCCCCGTCGCGCAGAACGCGTTCAACCTCTTCTTCCTGGTCGATGCGAGCTGGCTCATCGCGTCGCGCTACCGCGCGGAGGGCGGGCGCGACATCGGTGTCCTGTTGGGATCGGGCATGATCAGTTGGGTGCTCTGGATCGCCGCGACCGCGCCCGGCTACTGGGCGGGATCGCTGGTCGCGGAGCCGCGCACCTACGCGCTCGACCTCGTCATGCCGATCTTCTTCGCCTCGCTCGCGACCTCGCTCTGGCGCGGTGTCCGCGCCTCCGCGCTGCCCTGGGGCGTCGCGGCCGTCGTGGCGCTCGCCGTGCAGGCGCTCGTGCCCGGCTACGCGTTCATCGTCGCGGGGGCGCTCGCGGGCGCCATCACGGGAGCGCTGGCGCGTGAGCCCGTCTGAGGTGGCTGACATGCCCTACGGGGCCGTGGCGGCGATCGCCGCGATGGCGCTCGCGACCTATCTTTGCCGCATCGCGGGCGTCCTCATCATGAGCCGCGTTCGGATCACGCGGCCCGTCGAGCGGGCGCTCGGCGCGCTGCCGGGCTCCATCGTCGCCGCCACCATCGTGCCGATCGCGCTCCGCTCCGGGGCTCCCGCCATCGTGGGGATCGCGGCCGCGATCGTGACGATGCGCCTCGTGAGGAACGAGCTCGCGGCGCTCCTCGCGGGGCTCGGCATCGCGGCGCTCGCCCGCGCGCTCGGCTTATGACTTGAGCCGCATACGGATCCGGTAGGACAGGCCGTCGCGCACGTCGCGGTAGGAGTCCAGGATCTTGTCGCGCGAGCCCTCGGTCGCGGCGGGATCCTGGGTGGGCCAGTACTCGACCTCGCACGCCATGGTGCGGGTCAGCTCGAGCGCGGCGTGGTGCGCCTCGGGCGAGAGCGACACGATGAGGTCGAAATTCAGCCCCTCCCAATCGTCGAGTTCGTCCAGCGTGCGGGGTTTGTGCTTCGATCCGTCGATCCCGATCTCGTCCAGTACCGACACGGTGAAGCCGTCACGCTCGCCCTTCCGGACGCCCGCGGACTGCACGTAGATCGATTTGCCGAAATAATGGCGCGCCAGCGCCTCGGCCATGGGCGAGCGAACCGAGTTCATCGCGCACACGAACAGCACCGATTGAACACGCCGTCCGCTCGCCGCTCCGGGCTCCCCCGACACGGCGTCAGCCCCGCCAGTGCAGCGCGTAGATCAGGGTGAAGAGGCGCCGCGCGGTGTCGAAATCGATCTCGACCTTGCCCTCAAGCCGCTGCAGCAGGACCTCGGACGCCTCGTTGTGGAGCGCGCGGCGCCCCATGTCGATCGCCTCGATCTGCGTCGAGGACGCCGTGCGGATCGCGTCGTAGTAGCTCGAACAGACGAGCTCGTAATCCTTGATCACGCGCCTGAGCGGGGCGAGCGACAGGTAGTGCGTCATGCGCCCCGAGCCGTCGGCCGTGCTGATCTCGAAGGCGAGCTTGCTCTCCACGATGCCGAGGCGGAGCGCGTAGGGCCCGTCCGGATGCTCGGGCACGCGGAAGCTGTTCGTCTCCACGATGTCGTGGATCGCGATGGCGCGCTCGTGCTCCTGGTCCGGGTTGCCCCGGGCGATCGACGCCTCGTCGAGCGTCACGGCGACGAGTCGCGCTGTCGTGGGCTCGCTCACCAGACGGTCACAGGTTCAGCCGGATCGCGATCGAGCGGGCGTGAGCCTCCAACCCCTCGGCGCGGCCGAGCGCGATGGCGGCGGGCCCGAGCGCGCGCAACGAATCCGGGTCGCAGCGCAGGAATGTCGTGCGCTTCATGAAGTCGAGCACGCCGAGGCCCGACGAGAACCGGGCCGAGCGCGCCGTCGGCAGCACATGGTTCGGGCCGCCCACATAGTCGCCGATGGCTTCGGGCGTATGCGAGCCGAGGAAGATCGATCCCGCGTTGCGCACGCGCGCCGCCAGCGCGTCGGCGTCCTCGGCCTCGATCTCCAGGTGCTCCGGCGCGATCCGGTCGACGAGCGGGATCGCGCCCGCGAGGTCCGGCACCACGATGATCGCCCCGTGGTCACGCCAGCTCGCCCCCGCGATCTCGGCCCGCGGCAGGGTCGCGAGCTGTCGCTCGACCGCCGCCGCGACCGCATCGCCGAGCCCGGCCGAATTCGTCATCAGAATCGATTGCGCGGCGGTGTCGTGCTCGGCCTGCGCCAGGAGGTCGGCCGCGACCCAGTCCGGGTTCGCGGTGCCGTCCGCCAGGATCAGCACCTCGGACGGGCCGGCGATCATGTCGATGCCGACCTGCCCGAAGACACGGCGCTTCGCGGCCGCCACGTACGCGTTGCCAGGCCCGACGATCTTCGCGACGGGCCGGATCGTCTCGGTGCCGTAAGCCAGCGCCGCGACCGCCTGCGCGCCGCCGATGCGGTAGATCTCGTCCACACCCGCCAGCCGGGCCGCCGCGAGGACGAGCGCGTTCACCCGGCCGCCCGGGGTGGGCGCCACCATGACGATGCGCGGCACGCCCGCGACCTTGGCCGGGACCGCGTTCATCAGCACGGACGAGGGATAGCTCGCCGTTCCTCCCGGCACGTAGAGCCCGACCGCCTCGATCGCGCTCCAGCGCCAGCCGAGCCTCACGCCCGCCCCGTCAACGCTGTCGTGACCGGCCGGGCGCTGCGCCTCGTGGAAGACCCGGATGCGCTCGTGCGCGAAGCGGAGCGCGTCGAGTGCCACGGGATCGGCCGAGCGGCAGGCCGCGTCGATCTCGTCCGCGGTGATCGCGAGCCCGCCCGGCGAGACGGCATGGCCGTCGAAGCGCTCCGTCAGACGGGCGAGCGCCGCGTCGCCGTCCGCCTGCACCTCGGCGATGATCTCCGCGACCGCTCGGTCCACGTACTCCGAAACCTCCCGCTTGCCGGAGAGGAGGTCACGAAACGCCTGCTCGAAGCCGGGATCGCCGGCATCGAGCCGCCTCGCCATCAGGCCGGTTCCACGTCGTGCGCCGGCCGGCTCTCCGCCGCCCAGACGGGTCCGAGATCCTTCAGCCGAGCCTCGATGCACTCGACGTCGAGCTGGATCGTGCCGCCCGCCGCGAAGACGAGCTCGACCGTGCCAGACGGCGCGTCGCCGGGCAGGAAGGTGATCGCCAGGAGGTTCTTGACCTCATCGGGCTTCGCGCGGTCGATGTCGCGCGTACGGACCGCCTGCACCCGCTCGAAATGGAACCCGGTGAGCCGACGCCGCGGCTCGGTCTCGGTCGCCTCCCAGTCGAAGCGCTTCGCGACCAGCACGAACCGTTTCTGCTCGGCAACGTAGGTGATATCACCGACGCGCACGAGCGCGTCCTGGACGTGGGCGGACACGACCGCGAGGTCGTCGGCGTCGAAGGCGGCGAGCTTGAGGGGCTCCATGAGGCAGGACCGGCGAGGTGTGACTGGGCACCGCAAATAGCGAGCGAGGAGGCCACCCGCAACCGGCGCGCGGCTTTGGGGACCGGTCGCAAGGCACGGCCCCTGGCGAAGAACGCCCGGCTCGACCAGATGAGAGAGCGAAACGGCGGATCTCTCGTCCGCCGCCACCGTCTCAGGACATCGCATGCCCTCTCTCTTCGACCCGATCCAGCTCGGCGCCATCACGGCGCCGAACCGCATTCTCATGGCGCCGCTGACCCGGGGCCGCGCCACTCGAGCGCACGTGCCCACCCCCATGATGGTCGAGTACTACGCCCAGCGCGCGAGCGCGGGCCTCATCATCACGGAGGCGACCGGCATCAGCCAGCTGGGCCTCGGCTGGCCCTACGCGCCGGGCATCTGGAGCGACGAGCAGGTCGCGGCCTGGACGCCCGTGACGCAGGCCGTCCACGCGGCCGGCGGGCGGATCGTGTGCCAGCTCTGGCATATGGGCCGCATCGTCCATCCGAGCTTCATCGGGGGCGCCCAGCCCGTCTCGTCCTCGGCCACGACCGCGCCCGGTCAGGCGCACACCTATGGCGGCAAGCAGCCCTATGCCGAGGCGCGGCCGCTGCGGCTCGACGAGATCCCGGCCCTGCTCGAGGATTACCGGCGCGCGGCCCGCAACGCGATCGCGGCCGGGTTCGACGGTGTCCAGATCCACGCGGCGAACGGGTACTTCATCGACCAGTTCCTGCGCGACAACTCGAACTTCCGCGACGACCGGTATGGCGGCCCTGTCGAGAACCGGATCCGCCTCCTGCGCGAGGTGACCGGGGCCGTGGCGGACGCGATCGGGGCCGAGCGCACCGGCGTCCGGCTCTCGCCGAACGGGGACACGCAAGGCGTCAACGACAGCAACCCGGACGCCTTGTTCGCCGCCGCCGCGGCGGCACTCTCGGAGATCGGCGTCGCGTTCCTCGAACTCCGCGAGCCCGGCCCGGAGGGAACTTTCGGCAAGGCCGATCGGCCGCCCGTCGCGCCCGCGATCCGCAAGGCCTTCGCGGGTCCGCTGATCCTCAACTCGGATTACGACGACGAGCGGGGGCAGGCCGTACTCGACGCGGGCGAGGCCGACGCGATCGCGTTCGGACGCCCCTTCATCGCCAATCCCGACCTGCCGCACAGGTTCGCGACGAACGTTCCACTGAACAAGGACGTGATGGCGACCTGGTACTCGCAAGGCCCCGAGGGATACGTCGACTATCCGGCCGCCGCCTGAGCGCGACGTAAGGCTGATCGCGAGACGCCGCCGATCGCGAGGTCGGCGGCGTTCAGCTCGCGCGGATGCGCTCGATCTCCGCGCCGCAGCGTCCGAGCTTCGCCTCCAGCGCCTCGAAGCCTCGGTCGAGATGGTAGACGCGGTGGATCTCGGTCTCACCCTCGGCCGCGAGGCCCGCGATGACGAGCGACACGGAGGCGCGCAAGTCCGTCGCCATGACGGGGGCGCCCTTCAGAGACTCGACGCCGTCCACGATCGCCGCGTCGCCGTCGAGCCGGATCTGCGCGCCGAAGCGGGCGAGTTCCTGAACGTGCATGAAGCGGTTCTCGAAGATGGTCTCGCGGATGCGGGAGGTCCCCTTGGCGCGGGTCATCAGCGCCATGAACTGCGCCTGGAGGTCGGTCGGGAAGCCAGGGAAGGGGTTCGTGGTGATGTCGACGGCGCTGAGCCCCGAGCCGTTGCGGTGGATGTGGAGGCCCTCGTTCGTCATCTTGACGTCGACGCCGACCTGCTCGAGCACCTCGATCGCGTTGTCCAGGATCTCGGGCCGGGTGTTCTCCAGGACGACGTCGCCGCCCGTCATCGCGACCGCCATCGCGTAGGTGCCGGTCTCGATCCGGTCGGGCATGACGGCGTGCGTCGTGCCGTGGAGCCGCGACACGCCGTCGATCACGATCCGCGACGTGCCGGCCCCCGACACCTTGGCGCCCATCTTGTTGAGGCACTCCGCGAGGTCCGCGATCTCGGGCTCGCGTGCCGCGTTCTCGATCACTGTCGTCCCGTTCGCGAGCGTCGCGGCCATCAGCGCGACATGCGTGCCCGACACCGTGACCTTGGGAAACACGATCTCCGCACCTTGCAATCCCTTGGGCGCCTTCGCCTTCACGTAGCCGCCCTCGATCTCGATGACGACACCCATATCCTCGAGCGCCTTCAGCAACAGGTCGACCGGGCGAGTCCCGATCGCGCAGCCGCCGGGCAGCGAGACGCAGGCCTCCCCGAAGCGCGCGAGCAGCGGCGCGATCACCCAGAAGCTCGCCCGCATGCGCGAGACGAGCTCGTAGGGCGCGCAGGTATCGATCACGGAGGCGGCCGAGAGGCGGATCGCCTGTCCGGTCTCGACCGTATGGCCTGGCCGCTTGCCCGCGACCGAGTGGTCGACGCCGTGATTCTCCAGGATGCGCAGCAGGAGCGCGACATCCGCCAGACGCGGCACGTTGAGGAGTTCGAGCGTGTCGGCCGTGAGCAGGCTCGCGGTCATCAGCGGCAGCGCGGCGTTCTTCGCGCCCGAGATCGGGATCGTCCCATGCAGCGGCGCACCGCCCTTGATCCTGATCCGGTCCATCGCGTCACATCTCTCTCGTCGAGCGCTGATCTTACCCTACGGATCTTTCCTCTTCGAGCTGTGCTCGGGCGCACCCGCCACATCCTCATCGAGCGTGTTGTTTTTCACACGCTCGCCATCGACCTCGCCGCCTTCGCCATGCCCGCCCTCGCGGGCGCGCGACTGGGCCTTGCGGCGCTTCAGGTTCTCGCGCAGCGCCGCCTTCAGGCGGTCGGACCTGGTCGGATCCAAGATGAGCTCCTCGGCTCGCGGATCAGCCGAAGCGTCGGCGGCGGAACGTCGCTCACGAGGGCGTAAACCCTCGCATACCGGGTTCCAAACATCTATCTCGGGCCCATGTGGTCCCGATGGATCGATCCCGACGCCCCCTGCCGGATGGGATGATGGATTACCGACAGTTTTTCGTGAACGCGATCGATCGGCTCCAATCCGAGAACCGATATCGCGTTTTCGCACAGATCGAACGCGCGGCTGGGCGTTTTCCCGCCGCGATCTGGCATGCGGACGGGGAGGCGCGCGAGATCACGGTTTGGTGTTCGAACGATTATCTCGGGATGGGCCAGCATCCCGATGTCGTGGCGGCGATGACCGAGACGGCCCGGACCTGTGGTGTCGGGGCCGGCGGCACGCGCAACATCTCCGGCACGAGCCGAGCCGTCGTCGATCTGGAGACGGAGCTCGCAGACCTGCACGGCAAGGATGCGGCACTCGTCTTCACCTCGGGCTACGTGTCGAACGAGGCGGGGATCGCCACATTGGCGAAGCTGCTTCCGGACTGCCTGTTGCTGTCGGACGCGTTCAACCACAACTCGATGATCGAGGGGATTCGCCGCTCGGGTTGCGACAAGGTCGTCTTCCGTCACAACGACCTCGCGCATCTCGAGGAGTTGTTGCGCGGGGTCGATCCGGCGCGGCCGAAGCTCATCCTGTTCGAGAGTGTGTACTCGATGGACGGCGACATCGCGCCGATCGCCGGGATCTGCGACCTCGCCCGCCGCTACGGCGCGATGACCTATCTCGACGAGGTTCACGCCGTCGGCATGTATGGCCCCCGCGGCGGGGGTATCGCCGAGCGCGAGCGGGTGATGGACCGCGTCGACGTGATCGAGGGCACGCTCGCGAAGGCGTTCGGCGTGATGGGCGGCTACGTGGCGGGCTCGCGCGACATCGTCGACGCGATACGCGGCTACGCGCCGGGCTTCATCTTCACGACTGCCCTGCCACCGCCAGTCGCGGCCGCGGCAGCCGCCTCCGTGCGGCACCTGAAGCATTCCGGTGCGGAGCGGCGCGGCCAAGCGCGCCAGGTCGCCCGCACAAAAGCAGCGCTGGATGGGGCGGGCCTGCCCGTGCTCGCGGGCTCGACCCATATCGTGCCGGTGATGATCGGCGACGCATCGCTCTGCAAGGCGGCGTCCGACCGCCTTCTCGAACGTCATGGCATCTACATCCAGCCGATCAACTATCCGACCGTCCCGCGCGGGACGGAACGGTTGCGCATCACGCCGACGCCGCTCCATACCGACGCGCACATCGCGGCCTTGACCGACGCGCTGGTCGAGGTCTGGGCAGCTCTCGGACTGTCGCGTGCCGTCTTCGCCCAGGCGGCCGAATAGCGGGTAGGACGAGGCTTATGTTGCGCCCGCACGGGCCATCCTCTATGCACCGGCTCGCCAGTGCTGGCGTAGCTCAGTGGTAGAGCACTCCATTGGTAATGGAGAGGTCGCGAGTTCAATCCTCGCCGCCAGCACCACCTTCGCCATGTCGACCGACGGTCCCGATCGCAACCTCACAGGTTTCGCACCGGATCGGGTCGTCACGGTCCCGGCGAATCGTCGTCCACGGCGATCGGCGGATAACATTACGGCCCGGCTCGCCGGGCATCAGGCTTGACGAGACAGGTATATGGGGAAGTTCGACAACAGGAGTTTCGCCGATCGCGCGGCGAATTCGGCGAAAGCCAAGGAAGAACTGCTGGCCAAGTTCGCGGCCCGGCCCAAGCCCGACGACCCCGTGATGGTCGAGCGTCAGAAGGAGCGGCAGGCGATCGCAGAGGCCCGCGAAGCGCGGCAGGCGGAGCGCGAGCGTCAGCGCAAGATCGAGGAAGCCGAGCGCCTCGAACGTTTGCGGCTCGAGGAAGAGGCGCGCATCGAGGCGGAACTCCTGGCGGAGGAGCGCCGCAAGCAGGACGAGATCGACAAGGAGATCCAGCGCAAGGCCGAGCGCGACGCGCGCTACGCGGCCCGCAAGGAGCGCAAGAAGAAGCGCTGAGCGGAACTGTCGACCTGTTATATAGCTGAAATGGGAACGGCGCCCGGAGGCGCCGTTTCTGTTGCTAGGCTTTCCCGAGCCCCGGATGGTTACGCCGCGAGGCGAACCGCACCCATGTCAACGTTGTCGTTGGCATTTGTGATTTTGCACTATTAAGGCCGTAGCTCAGCCTAATCGCAGCCTAGCCTTTACCGCGCCCAGTCGAACCCATGTCGCCCCCATCAGAAAGGCACCTGAATGCCTTGTTGGTGGAGGCGGCGGGATTTGAACCCGCGTCCTGAACGCTTATTCCACTCTGCCTCTACGATCATAGCCGGGTCGCCCCGACCAAACCGATATAATGCAAGTCCGACCGTCCGCCTAGGGGACGATCGGACGAACCCCGCGCCTATTTGCGGCCGTGGATCAGCCACGCGATCGCGTAACCTGCGGCACCGGCGATCAGGAGCGCGTTCAGCGGCGACTCACGAACCTGGTCAGACACCATGGCGCGGCCGTCCCGGTATGCCTGGTTCGCGCCATCCGGCAACGCATCACGGCCTCTCGCCAACGCGTCCTGCGCCATCCCGCCCGCCTGGCCGGCTACGTCGCGGAGCGTGTCTCGTGCCTGGCCGGCGACGTTCTGGACGGTGCCCAGCGCCTGGTCGACGAGGCCGTCACCCTGGAGCTTGGCATCGCCCGACAGATCGCCGACGGCGCTCTCGACCTTGCCGCCGACCTTGCGGGCGACACCCGCGACGCGATCCGTGTCCATCGTCCATCTCCTGGTTTGAGCCGCGTCAACGGGCGAGCGGAAACAAAGTTCGGCTCGCAGAGCGTGATCGTAGCAGCTTTCGAGGTGCGGCCCCGGACGACGTTGGGTCGAACGGGGCGTGAATCATAGTCGACGTCGCGACAAACCGCAGCAGATCGGACCTGCCGCCTCGATCCGCGAGGATGTCAGGCAGTAGCCCGATGTAATACACTCGCCACGACGACACTCGGGCGATCGCGCCAAACGCCTTTTGTGAGTTCTCGAAGATGAGATCAGGCAAGCCACCCGATCGTCACGATCCGACGTGTCTCGACATCGATCGATATCTCGATACGTCTGGAACCACGGTCAAGCTCTCACGTTGACGGCTCGAAGAACCAGATGGAGACGATCATGATCAGAGCGACAGCTCTCGCCTTCGCGGCTGCTACCATTCTCAGCGCAACCGCCGTTCAGGCCCAAACAGTCGATATCGGACCCGGTGGCCCCAGCATCGATCTGAGGTCGAATCGCCAGCGCGAGCGCGACTACGACCGCGAAGATGCCCGTCGCGACCGCGATTACGATCGTCGGTCGAGCCGTAGCGATTATCGTGGTGATCGCGACATCGCGACCGGCAGCACAAGGTGCCGCATCGTGACGGTTCGTGAGCGGGACGATACGGGCCGCTTGGTCACCCGTGAGACGCGTGAGTGCCGCTGATCACAGCGACGCTGGCTTCGCAGCTTTAGGTCATCGTTGAAGAAAAGCCGGCGCAAGCCGGCTTTTCACGTTCCAACTACGGGATCGATCGGTTTCGATCTTATCCCTTGATGTTGCGCATCGCCACGAACGCGAGCGCACCTGCGGCAATCCCCGAGAATGCCCACTTGAACGGCAAGATGTCTGCCATCTCGCTCCGGATCGGCAAGACCGCGATGCTGTCGCGTTCCATGGTCACGCCACGAGAGCCGGAGGCCTTGGCGTCCGCGATCTGAGCCGGCGAGACGACCCACTCGGCGCCATGCGCGTCGTCATAGGCCCGTACGCCGAAACCCACGACGAGCGCGACCACGGCCGCAACCGCGATCCTCACCACAACAC
>CAHJXE010000054.1 GCA_903644085.1 Hyphomicrobiales bacterium | reverse complement strand
GCCGCGGCGGCTTGGCGAGATCATCCAGGAGGTCGTGCCGCACTCGGATCCCGAGCGCTACGCGCTCCTGTACGACGTGATCTGGCGCGTGACGCGCGGGCAGCGCGAGCTTCTGGAGATCGCGAGCGACCCGGTCATGCACCGGCTCGACGGGATGCGGAAATCGGTGCGGCGCGACATCCACAAGATGCACGCCTACCTGCGCTTCCGGAAGCTGGAGGAAGCGCCCGCGGACGGGCCGGAGCATTTCGCCGCCTGGTTCGAGCCGGACCACTTCATCCTGGAGGCCGCGACCCCGTTCTTCGTGGACCGGTTCCGCGCCATGGTCTGGACGATCGTGACGCCGGTCGGGTCGGCGAGGTGGGACACGCGGACGCTGAGCTTCGGGCCGCCCGGGACCAAGCGCGACGTTCCGGGCGAGGACGCCTTCGAGGCCGGCTGGACGGGCTACTACGAATCGACCTTCAACCCGGCCCGCACCAACCCGAAGCTGATGCAGCAGCACATGGCCAAGAAGTACTGGCACAACCTGCCCGAGGCTTCCGTCATTCCCGAACTGATCCGGGGGGCGGGTTCGCGCGTTGGCACCATGCTGGAGAGCGAGCCCACCATGCCGAACACGCGCGTCCCCGAAGGAGCCCTGGCGGCGATGCTGGACCAGGCGCCGAAAAGCCTAGCCGAGTTGAACGCGATCATCCGGGCGGCCGGCCCGCTCGTGCCGGGCGCCACCCAGGCGGTCGTCGGCGAGGGGCCCGAGAAGGCCGGCATCGTGTTCGTGGGCGAGCAGCCGGGCGACGAGGAGGACCTGAAGGGCCGTCCCTTCGTGGGACCGGCCGGGCGATTGCTCGACCGTGCTTTCGGGGATGCGGGGATCGAGCGGCGCGACGTCTATCTCACCAATGCCGTCAAGCACTTCAAGTTCGAGCTGCGCGGCAAGCGCCGCCTGCACCAGAAGCCGACGGCCGGCGAGGTCAGCCATTATCGCTGGTGGCTCATGCGCGAGCTCGAACTGATCGAGCCGAAGCTCGTCGTGGCGCTCGGCGCGACCGCCGTCCTGGCGCTGACGGGCAAGCAGATACCGATCACCAAGGCGCGCGGCCCGGCCCACCTCCTCGACGGGTTCGAGGGTTACATAACGGTCCACCCCTCCTACCTGCTGCGTCTGCCGGACGAGGCCGCGAAGGCGGAGGCCTACACGACCTTCGTGGCGGACCTCGCGCGGGTCAGGTCGCTCGGCGAAGCGACGGTGCCGTCCCGGCATGTCGCAGCGTAGCTACCCGTAGCGGTGCAGCCCGGCACCGTTCGCCTTCAGCCAGCGTTCCGCCTCGTCCGTCGCCGGGCAGAGGTCGTGGAGCACGGTCCAGAATCGGGCCGAGTGGTTCAGCTCCTTCAGGTGCGCCACCTCGTGCGCCGCGAGGTAGTCCAGCACGAAGGGCGGCGCCAGGATGAGCCGCCACGAGAAGTTCAGGTTGCCCGTCGACGAGCACGAGCCCCAGCGGCTGCGCGTGTCGCGCAAGGTCGTCCGGCGCGCCGACAGCCCCAATGCCGCCGCGTGGCGCAGCACCGCCGCTGCCAGATCTGCCTCGGCCTCGCGGATCAGGAAGCGCCGGACCCGGCCCGCGACGCTCGCCGCCTCGCCCGGCACGCGGATGATCGGCTGGCCGGCCTCGTCCAGTCCGGCTGTCGCGGTCCCCCGGCCGCCCACATGCACGATGCGGTGGAGGATACCACGGAGCGGGACGGTGCCATCGGGACCGAACGCGCGGCGCGCAGGTAGCCGGGCGACCCGCGCGGCGATCCATCCAGACTGTGACTCGACGAACCGTCGGGCCGCCTCGACGGGAGCGCGCGGCGGGAGCGTGACCACGATCCCGCCATCCGTGGTCGAGACCCTCAGCGTGATGCGTTTCGCCCCCGCGCGGCGGCGCAGCTCGACCTCGTAGGCGTCGGCCCCGTGGCGGACCGCGATCGAGGGAGGGTCGGGTTGGACTTTACGGCGAAGCAGGAGCGGCATCGCGGGGAGTCTGCCCGCGTCGCAGCCCCGTGTCACGCCGCCCCGGGCAGGATCAGACCTTGACCTTGCGGATGCGCACAGGCGCGTTCGCCGCCCGCCCGGCGTCTATCGCCGCGCCCGAGACCGCGGACTCAGCGGGCGACGGGAACGAGGCAGGGATGGCTGGCACATCGGGCATAACCGACGAAGCTGGCACCACCAGCGAAGCGGACACCGCCGGCTTCGCGTCGCGGGCATGAGCCTGCGTGAACGCGACGATTTTCGGCGCGATCTGTTTGCGGAATCGCGAGCCGTTGAACACGCCGTAATGCCCGACCTCCGTTTGGAGGTGGTACAGCTTCTTGTCCGGCGACAGGTTCGGCGTGAGTTCGAGCGTCGCGAGCGTCTGGCCCACGCCCGAGATGTCGTCCTTCTCGCCCTCGACCGCCATGAGGGCGCAGCGCCGGATCGCCAGGAGGTCGACCCGCTCGCCGCGATGCATCATCTCGCCCCGCGGCAGGTCGTGCGTGACGAACACCGTCTCGACCGTCTGAAGGTAGAACTCGGCCGTGAGGTCCATCACCGCCATGTACTCGTCGTAGAAATCGCGGTGCTTCTCGGCCTGGTCGCCGTCTCCGCGCACGAGGTGGTCGAACATCTCGCGATGGGCGGTCATGTGGCGGTCGAGGTTCATCGCCATGAAGCCGGAGAGCTGGAAGAAGCCCGGATAGACCTGCCGGCCGGCCCCCGGATGCCCGAAGGGAACGGTCTGGATGCAGTTCTCGGCGAACCACGCCGCGCCGCGCTCCTCGGCGAGCTGGTTGACGGCGGTCGGCGAGCGGCGCGTGTCGATCGGGCCGCCCATGAGGATCGCCGAGAGCGGGATCGCCGGATCGTTCTGCGCCTCGAGCCGCGCCACGGCGGCGATCACCGGCACGGCCGGTTGGCACACCGCGAGCACGTGCAGGTCCGGACCGAGGTCCCGGCACATCTCCATCACGTAATCGATGTAGGAATCGAGGTCGAAGGTGCCCGACTGCACCGGCACCGTTTTGGCGTCCGCCCAGTCGGTGATCATGACTTCGTGCGTCGGCAGGAACGCCTCGACCGTACCCCGCAGCAGGGTCGCGTAGTGGCCCGACATGGGGGCGACGATCAGGAGCTTCGGCTGGCCGAGCGCGGCGGCTTTCGGGCCGCGCCTGAACGCGATCACCTGGCAGAACGGGTGCGACCAGACCACCTCCTCGGTGACCGGAACGCTCTCGCCCTCGACGGTGGTCGAGGTGAAGCCGAAGCCGGGCTTCGCGTAGCGGCGGGTCGTGCGCTCGAAGAGCTCGAAGGCGGCCGACATCGTTCGCCCGTAGGGCGTGTAGGTCAGCGGATTGCCCGGGAAGTCGAGGAAGAACCGTGCGCTCTCGGACGCGGCTCGCGCCGGCGCCATCATGAGATGGGCGGCATCGTACCAGTAATACGCGAGATCCATGACTGCTCCCGAGTCGCGATCTCAGGAGATCGCATGTCGATGACATATGCCGATATAGACTGAACCTGCTAACCCGACCTGATAAGGGGGGTTCCGGACGCCATCCGGCACAAGTCAGCGTGAACGCCCTTAACGGATCGTCGCCCTCGCGCCTAAATGGAACTTGGCGGGTCTTCGCCGTCGAGACCAGAACCTTGCACGACCGAGCCCGACCCAGAGCCTGACCAAATGCCCGATCTCGACACGATGGCGTTCACCCGCGACGCCCGCCGTCTGAAGCTCGATACGCTCGTGCGGCTGCGCTGGCTCGCCGTCACGGGCCAGTGCCTCGCGGTCTCGCTGGTCCATTTCGAGCTCGGTTTCGAGCTGCCCTTCGCGGGCTGCCTCGGGGTCATCGCGGCCGCCGCGACGATCAACCTTTGGCTGAGGGTGCGGCGGCCCGCGAGCTATCGGCTGGGCGACGACGGCGCGACGGCGCTCCTCGGCTTCGACGTGCTGCAGCTCGCGGCCCTCCTCTATCTCACGGGCGGGCTACAGAATCCGTTCGCCATCCTGTTCCTCGCGCCCGTCCTCATCTCCGCGACCGCGCTCCCGCCGCAGCGCACGCTCGGCCTCGGGCTGCTCGCCATGCTCTGCGCGACGCTGCTTGCCTTCGCGCACCGCAAGCTGCCCTGGGGCGACGACGTCGGGCTCGAATTGCCGCGCCTCTACGTGGGCGGGATCTGGACCTCGATCCTGCTCGGCATCGCGTTCACGGGAGCCTTCGCGTACCGCATCGCCGAGGAGGCCCGCCAGCTCTCGCAGGCGCTCGCCGCGACCGAACTCGTGCTCGCGCGCGAGCAGCACATCTCGCAGCTCGACGGGCTGGCGGCGGCGGCCGCGCACGAGCTCGGCACCCCGCTCGCCACCATCGCGCTCGTGGCGAAGGAACTCGACCTCCAAGCCGCGCCCGGGAGCCCGATGAAGGAGGACACGCACCTCCTGCGCGAGCAGGTCGAGCGTTGCCGCGTGATCCTGTCGAAGCTGACCTCGCTCCACGACGACGAGGAGGGTGGCTTCCTGGAGCGGATGACGCTTCGTCTCCTGATCGAGGACGTGGCCGGGCCTCAGCGTCATTTCGATACCGAGATCCATGTCGACTGCTCGGGCGAAGGCCCCGAACCGGTCACGCGGCGCTCGCCCGGGCTCAACTACGGGCTCGGCAACCTCGTCGACAACTCCGCCGACTTCGCCGAGAGCCGGATCGACATCGTGGCGCGATGGTCGCCGGATCAGGTCTGGATCGAGATCCGCGACGACGGCCCGGGCTTCGCCCCGGAGGTCCTGCTGCGGGTCGGCGAGCCCTACGTCACGACCCGCGGGCGCAGCCGTGCCTCGGACGAGGGTGCCTCCGGGCTCGGACTCGGGCTCTTCATCGCGAAGACCCTGATCGAGCGTTCTGGTGCCCAGCTGGTGCTCACGAACGTCGTGGCTCCAGGCCACGGCGCGGTCGCACGCATCGCCTGGCCAAGGTCCGCCTTCACCGATGAAAGTAATGCAGAAACAAAAACTTCATCGGTACGGACCCTGGAGGGCCACGAGGCCGTTCCTATATAGAGACAGACCAGTTTTTCGAGACAATCAGGAGCGTCTGATGGCGCACATGCAGATCGCGACGCAGGACGCGTCCTTCGCCAGGGTCCCGATGACCGACAACACTCTTCTGATCGTGGACGACGACAAGCCGTTCTCGACCCGGCTCGCCCGGGCGATGGAAGTGCGCGGCTTCGAGGTGCAGGTGGCCGAGAGCGTCGCGGAGGGCTTGGCGGCGATCGAGGCCGGGGCCCCGGCCTTCGCGGTAATCGACATGCGGCTCGGCGACGGCAACGGCCTCGACGTGATCGCCCGCCTCAAGGAGCGCCGCCCCGAAGCGCGCGGGGTGATCCTGACCGGCTACGGCAACATCGCGACCGCCGTCACGGCCGTGAAGATGGGCGCGTTCGACTATCTGGCGAAGCCCGCCGACGCGGACGAGATCCACGCTGCGCTCAAAGCAGAGGGCGGCGACCGAGCGCTCCCGCCCGAGAACCCGATGTCGGCGGACCGCGTGCGCTGGGAACATATTCAGCGCGTCTACGAACTCTGCGGTCGCAACGTTTCCGAAACGGCGCGACGGCTCGCGATGCATCGCAGGACGCTCCAGCGCATCCTGGCGAAGCGGGCGCCTCGCTGAGATTGGATTAACGTGTGAGGATGCGCGTGGCCGGCGTGGCACGCGCATCCCAGCCCTCGCGTTCGAGTTCCGGCGTGCGGTGGTCGCCGCTCGGGTAGCCGAGGCAGAAATAGCCGATGAACGTCCAGCCGGGCGGAACGTCCAGGATCTCGGCGATCCGGCCCGGGTCCAGGATCGACACCCAGCCGAGGCCTAGTCCCTCCGCGCGGGCCGCGAGCCATATCGTGTGAATCGCCATCACGGCCGAGTAATCCACCGTCTCCGGCATCGTGGCCCGACCGAGGCCATGACCTTGGACGGTCGCGTGATCGGTGAAGACCGCGAACTGGCAGGGTGCGTCGTCGAGCCCGGCAAGCTTCAGTCGCGCGTAAATTGACGCTCGCTCGTCGGTCTGGGTCTTGAGTGCGTCCGCGTTGCAGGCTTTGAAGCTCGCCCTCACTGCGCCCCGCGCCGTCTCGCTCTCCACGATCACGAAACGCCACGGTTCGCTCAAGCCCACGGACGGGCTCAGCGAGGCGAGCCCGAGCAGGCGCTCCAGCGCACCCTCGGGCAGGGGCGCGCGCCTGAAGCCGCGCACGTCGCGCCGCCACACGAACAGCCGGTGCAGGTCATCGCGGAAGGCGGTGTCGAAGACAGGCGGGTCGCCCGAGCCTCGCGTCCCCTCTGGGGTCGTCAATCCATCCAGCCCCGCACGCCCGCCGGGTCGACGAGCGCATGGTGGCGGTTCGCGGCCGCGTGCGCGAAGCGGAGCGTCACGGCCTTGCGCCGTGGCCCGCTGAGGCGATGCTCGGGCGGGTCGCGCAGGATCGCGGCCCCGAACCCGTCCGCCACGATGAGCCCGATATCCTCCGGCAGGATCTCGGTTCGGAAACCGGTCGGCACGGCGAAGAAGAACGCGTCGCAGAACGCCGCGTAATCCGGCCACTTGGCGTCGGCCCGGAAATCGGCCGTGCAGGACTTCACCTCCACGATCCAGACGCAGCCATCCGCCCCGAGGCCGACCACGTCGGCGCGTCGGCCGGAGGCCAGCGTCAGCTCCGTCACGCTCGCGAAGCCGTGCCCGGCGAGAAGCCGGCGCACCCCCGTCGACACCGCGAGGGCGATCGGGGACTGGCGACCGTCGGCCGGGACTGACAGCGAGCGGAGATCGGGGGTCTGAAGGGCGGCGCTCATCGGCGTTCACGATTCGTCCATCGCAATTTGACCAATGTGAGCTTCGATGTCACGCGCCGGTCCGGGTCCCTCGTTGCGCGAAGGACCCGGACGCGTCTAACGTCGGGATCGTCGCGGGCCGCGGGCCGGCGACACAGTGTTGCGTTGGTCGGGGTGGTGCGCGTGGATCTCGGAGATCTGAGCCGGTGATGGACGGATCGGTCGAACCCCGGGCCGATGCGCTTCTCGTGCGCTTCTGGGGCGTGCGCGGCTCGATCTCGGCCGCGGGTGCGCGCTACGAGGAGTTCGGCGGCAATACGCCCTGCGTGGAGATCCGCTGCGGCGAGAAGCTCTTCATCGTCGATGCGGGCACGGGTCTGGTGGCGCTCGGCGCGATCCTGGGAGCGGCGGCTCCGCAAGAGATCGACATCCTGCTGAGCCACCTGCATCTCGATCACATCGCGGGCCTACCGTTCTTCAAGCCCGCCATGATGAGCGATCGGCGCCTGCGCATCCATTGCGGCAACCTGCGCGGCGAGACCGCGGAGGTGGCGCTCGACCGCCTGTTCTCGCCGCCGCTCTTTCCGATCTCGCTCAGCCAGTTGCCCGGACAGGTCGAGCAGGTGGGCTTCAAGGCGGGCGACACGCTGTCCTTCGGGGACGGGATCGAGGTGAGGACCATCCCGCTGAACCATCCGGGCGGCGCGACCGGCTACCGCTTCGCGTATCGCGGCCAGGCGGTCTGCTACATCAGCGACATCGAGCATTCGGACCCCTGGCCGCCGCCCGATCTCGCGGCGTTCGTCGCGGGCGCGAACCTCGTCATCTACGACGGCATGTTCTCCGAGACCGAGTACCTGCGCTGCCAGGGCTGGGGGCACTCGACCTGGCAGAAGGGCATCGACCTGTGTGAGGCAGCAGGCGTCACGAGCCTCGCGATCTTCCACCTGCACCCGCAGCACGACGACGCATACCTGCGCGGGGTCGAGGCCGAGATCTCGGCCCGCATGCCGGGCGCCTTCGTGGCGAGGGAGGGCTCGGCCTTCCTGTACCCGGGCGAGGCTTGAGCCTTCCGCTCGCGGCGGTCGCGGCGCTCGCGGCCGCGTCCCTGTCGGCCGGTTTGAGCGGGGCGCTGCGCCCGCTCTTCCTACGCTTCGCGCTGGCCCGCCCGAACGCCCGCTCAAGCCACGTGGCCCCGACCCCGCAAGGTGGCGGCATCGGAGTCGTGACGGCGGCGCTCACCTGTGGGCTCGGGGGCGTGTGGCTCGCGACCGGCGGTGTGCCCGGCGCGCTCGCCGTGGTCGCGGCGTCGACACTCGCGCTCGGCATCCTGGGCGGGATCGACGACGTGCGGCCCCTCCCTGCGGGTCTGCGCCTTGCCGTCCAAGGGCTCGCGGTCGCGGCCGTGGTCGCGTGGGCCTCGCCCGGCCGCGTCCTGCCGGACGCCGTGCCGCTCGCGGCCGAACGCGCGATCTTGATCCTCGCCGGCCTCTGGTGGGTGAATCTCGTCAACTTCATGGACGGGATCGACTGGATCACGGTCGCGGAGTTCGTGCCATCGATGTTTGCGCTGACCGCCTTCGGGCTGGCCGGCCTCCTGTCCGGGCCGGGCACGCTGGTCGCGGCCGCCTTGCTGGGCGGCCTGCTCGGCTTCGCGCCCATGAACCGGCCGGTCGCGCGGCTGTTCCTCGGCGATGTCGGCTCGCTGCCGATCGGGCTCCTGTCCGGATGGCTGCTCCTCGATCTCGCGGCCTCGGGCGCGCTGGCGGCGGCCCTCCTCCTGCCGCTCTACTACTTGGCGGACGCGACCTTGACGCTCGCCCGGCGCCTCGCTCGCCGCGAGCGCGTTTGGGAGGCGCATCGCTCGCATTACTACCAGCGCGCCCGCGCCCACCTCTCTGTCGCGGCGATCGACGCGCATGTCGCGGGCCTCAACGCGGCGCTGATCGGGCTCGCGGCCGCCACGATCCTGTGGCGGCATCCCGCGATCGTCGGTGGGGCGCTGGCGCTCGGCCTCGTGCTGGTCGCCGCGACACTCCGGCGTTTCGGCCGGGACGGGCGTTCTATATAACGGACGGTCGTGCTATGGGTCGCGCATGAACCCGATCTTCGCAGAGCTCCAGACCTCCGTCTTCGAGACCATGTCGCGCCTCGCCCGCGAGACCGGCGCGGTCAATCTCGGCCAGGGCTTCCCGGACGATCCGGGTCCGGAGGACGTGCGCCGCCACGCGGCGAACGCGGTGATCGAGGGTTGGAACCAGTACCCGCCCATGATGGGTCTGCCCGAGCTGCGCGGCGCGGTCGCGGCACACTACCGGCACTGGCAAGGGCTCGACCTCGATCCCGAGAGCGAGGTGATGGTGACCTCGGGCGCGACCGAAGCGCTGGCGGGCGCGCTCCTCGCGCTCATCGAACCCGGCGACGAGGTCGTGCTGTTCGAGCCGATGTACGACGCCTACTTGCCGCTCGTGCGCCGCGCCGGCGGCGTTCCGCGCTTCGTGACGCTGCAGCCGCCGCATTTCCGCCTGACCGAGGGGTCGCTGGCGGCCGCGTTCTCGGATCGCACGAAGGTCGTCCTGTTCAACAACCCGCTGAACCCGACCGCCACGGTCTTCCCGGACGAGGACTTGGCGCTGCTCGCGCGGTTTTGCGTCCGGCACGACGCGATCGCGCTCTGCGACGAGGTGTGGGAGCACGTGGTGTTCGACGGCGTGCGCCATCACCCGCTCATCGCCCAGGAGGGCATGCGCGAGCGCAGCGTGAAGGTCGGCTCGGCCGGCAAGATCTTCAACCTGACCGGCTGGAAGGTCGGGTTCGTGTGCGCCGCGCCCCGGCTGATGCGGGTGCTCGCCAAGGCGCACCAGTTCGTCACCTTCACGACGCCGCCCAATCTCCAGAGCGCGGTCGCGTACGGCTTGGGCAAGGACGACAGCTATTTCGAGAGACTGCGGGTCGAACTCGCCCGCTCGCGTGACCGCTTCGCGGCGGGCCTCACGTCGCTCGGCTTCTCGGTCCTGCCCTCGCGGGCGACGTATTTCCTCAACATCGACATCGCGGAGCTGGGCCTAGACGACGACGTCGCGTTCTGCCGCCGGCTCGTGCTCGATCACGGGGTCGCGGCGATCCCGGTCTCGGCCTTCTACGCGGAGGGCGCGGTGCGCAACGTCGTGCGCTTCTGCTTTGCCAAGCGCGACGCGACCCTCGACGCCGCGCTCGACCGACTGTCGGGCGTGATCCGGCGCGCGGCTTGACCGTGATGACGCGACTCTCTCACCCCAGGCGGCGCCCTGACCGCCTCATCTGGCTCGTCGCGCTCACCTTCCTTCTCACCCCGGCGCTCGCGGCGGAGCGGGTCGTCAACGTCTACAACTGGTCGGACTACGTCGACCCCAAGGTGCTGGAGGCGTTCACCACCGAGACCGGCATCAAGGTCGTCTACGACACCTACGACACAAACGAGATCCTGGAGACGAAGCTGCTCGCGGGCCGCTCCGGCTACGACGTCGTGGTGCCGTCCGGGCCGTTCCTGCAGCGCCTCGTCGGGGCGGGCGTCTTTCAGAAGCTCGACCGCACGCGCCTGCCGAACCTGAAGAACGCCTGGCCCGAGATCGCCGCGCGGCTTGCGGCCTTCGATCCCGGCAACCTGCACGCGGTCGATTACATGTGGGGCACGACCGGGCTCGGCCTCAACGTCCGGAAGGTCCGCGAGCGGCTGGGCGACGTCCCGTTGAACTCTTGGGATCTGCTGCTGAAGCCCGAGAACGCCGCCAAGCTGAAGGATTGCGGCATCCAGGTGCTCGACTCGCCCGAGGACGTGTTCCCGGGCGTGCTGAAGGCGATCGGGCTCGACCCGAACTCGCGTCAGGAGGCCGACCTCAGACAAGCGGCGGATGCGCTGATGCGGGTGCGCGGCGCGATCGCCAAGTTCCACTCCTCCGAGTACATCAACGCGCTCGCGAACGGCGATGCCTGCCTGGCGCTCGGCTACTCGGGCGACGTCGTGCAGGCGAAGAAGCGCGCCGAGGAGGCGAAGAACGGTGTCGAGATCGCCTACGTGACGCCGCGCGAGGGCGCGCTCATGTGGTTCGACGCGGCCGCGATCCCGGTCGACGCCGAGCATGTGCCTGAGGCGCACGCGCTGATCGACTTTCTGCTCCGGCCGGAGGTCGCGGCCGCGAACACGAACTTCGTCAACTATGCGAGCGGCAACGTCGCGGCGAAGCCGCTCGTGCGGCCCGAGATCCTGGCCGATCCCGGCATCTACCCCGACGCCGAGACGTTCGGGCGCCTCTTCACCAACACCGCCTACGACGAACGGACCCAACGGGTCGTCACGCGGCTCTGGACGCGCATCCGCACGGGACGCTAATCGCGAGGCGAGCCGCCAGAGCCGCGGCCGAACCTGAGGAGCGCCCCCGTGTCGATCTACGATCGCGACCTCGACCGCAACCCGGCGAACCACCAGCCGCTGACGCCGCTCGGCTTCCTGGAGCGCGCGGCCGCCACGGTGCCCGACCGCGTGGCGATCGTGCATGGCGGGTTGCGACGGTCCTACGCCGAGTTCTACGCGCGCTCGCGCAGGCTCGCCTCGGCGCTCGCGCGGCACGGGATCGGTCGCGGCGACACGGTCGCGGCGCTGCTGCCGAACATCCCCGAGATGCTGGAGGCGCATTACGGGGTGCCGATGGCGGGCGCGGTGCTGAACGCGCTGAACACCCGGCTCGACGCCGCCACGATCGCGTTCTCGCTCGACCACGGCGAGGCGAAGGTCGTGCTCGTCGACCGCGAACTCGCGGGCGTGATGGCGCAGGCGCTTGCGCTCGCCAAGGCGACCCCGCTCGTGATCGACGTCGACGACCCGGTCTACGAGGGCGAGGGCCGGCGGATCGGCACCGTCGAGTACGAGGCCTTCATCGCGGGCGGCGACCCGGATCATGCCTGGGCACCGCCCTGCGACGAGTGGGACGCGATCGCGCTGAACTACACGTCCGGCACGACGGGCGACCCGAAGGGCGTCGTCTACCATCATCGCGGCGCGTACCTGACGGCGATCGGCAACGTGCTCGCGGGCGGGCTCGGCCGGCAGCCGGTCTATCTCTGGACGCTGCCCATGTTCCACTGCAACGGCTGGTGCTTCCCGTGGACCGTCTCGGTCGCGATGGGCACGCATGTCTGTCTGCGGCAGGTGAGGGCGGGCGCGATCTACGCGGCCATCGCGGAGCACGGCGTCACGCATATGTGCGGCGCGCCGATCGTCATGTCGACGCTGCTCGACGCGACGCCGGACGAGCGCCGGACGCTGCCGCACCGCGTCTCCTTCATCACGGCCGCCGCCCCGCCCCCGGAGGCGGTGCTGGCCCAGATGGCGGAGGCGGGGTTCGAGGTGGTCCACGTCTACGGCCTGACCGAGACCTACGGGCCGTCCGTCGTCAACGAGTGGGACCCCGCCTGGGACGCGCGGCCCCCGGCCGAGCAGGCGGCGCTGAAGTCGCGCCAGGGCGTGCGCTACGTGCCGCTCGACGCTCTCGCCGTCCTCGATCCGGACACGATGGAGCCCGTGCCGGCCGACGGGATCACGATCGGCGAGGTCATGTTCCGCGGCAACATGGTGTCGAAGGGCTACCTCAAGAACCCGGCCTCCACGCGGGCCGCCTTCGCGGGCGGCTGGTTCCACTCGGGCGACCTCGGGGTGACGCACCCGGACGGCTACGTGCAGCTGAAGGACCGCTCCAAGGACATCATCATCTCAGGGGGAGAGAACATCTCTTCGATCGAGGTCGAGGACGCGCTCTACAAGCATCCGGCGGTTCGGGCCGCCGCGGTCGTGGCGAAGCCGGACGCCAAGTGGGGCGAGACGCCTTGCGCGTTCGTCGAGCTGAAACCCTCCGAGATGGTCACCGCCGAGGAGCTCATCGCGTGGTGCCGTCAGAATCTCGCGGCCTACAAGACGCCGCGCCACGTCGTCTTCGCGGAACTGCCCAAGACGTCGACGGGCAAGATCCAGAAATTCAAACTGCGCGAGCTGGTGCGGGCGATGTGACGGGCGCTGCGCTGGCCATCACTGCCCGTGACCGCGCTCGATGAGCTGCCGGACCTGCGAGATCAGCGTCGAGGCGCGGTAGGGCTTCGGCACGAATCGGCCGTCGTCCGGCAGATCCTCGTCACGCAACCGGACCTCGCCGGACGTCACGAGAAGAAGGATGTCCGGCCAGCAGCGGTGAACCTCCTCCGCCAGCTCGATCCCGTCGATCCGGCCCGGCATCTGGACGTCGGTGAACAGCACCCTGACGTCCTGCCAGCGCAGCCTCATCATGGCCAAGGCCAAGTCGGCATTCGCCGCATCCAAGGTCTGGAAGCCGGCATCCTGCAGAAGATCTACGGCTTCCATGCGCAACATCTCATGATCCTCGACGACGAAGATCAGAGACGGTGCGGTCTCGGTTTCAAACATAGTCATCTCCAAGGCGCGCAGGAGAACGGCGCTCGCTCCCTCGCGGCTCCGTCACGAGCGCGTGTGCTCCGGCCATCTTCGTACCGTGCGACCATAAACCTGCGCGAAAGACGGCTGACCAAAACGCCGCATTGACCCGATGCATCGTCTTTGACATGAGAATGAACGTTCATTCTCCTAATTCTGATGTCCGCTGTACTGATCCAGGTCGAAGGTGACCGCCGCGACCATATTCTGACGGCGGCGGAGCGGGCTTTTGCGCGTCACGGCTTCCATGGTGCGAGCATGCAGCACGTGGCGGCCGAGGCGCTGATGAGCGCCGGCAACCTCTACCGCTATTTCAGGTCCAAGGACGAGATCGTGTCCGGGCTGACCGCGAGGGACCGGGCCGGGATCGCGGCCGACTTCCAGCATCTCGCGCAGGCGCCGGACCTGTTGGAGGCTTTCAGCGCCCTGTTGCGCAAGCACCTGTGCGACGAGCCGGTGTGGCGAGGCCAGCTCGTTCTGGAGATCTGGGCGGAGGCGGCGCGCAACCCGGGCATCGCGGCGATGTGCGGCGATATCGACGACGATGTCGAGACGAAGCTCGCGACTCTCATCGGACATGCGCAATCGAGCTCGCCCGCGCTGCGGGGCGGGGAACCCGCCTTCGCGGTTCGGATCATGAAGACGGTCATCGCCGGCCTGATCAAGCGCCGGGCGACCGAGCCGCATTTCGACGGCGAACCCGAGATCGCCATGGCGCTCGGCACTTTCCGCGCGGCCCTGAACGGCACGCTACGGCCCTACCCGGCCGAGGAGACATCCACGTGAGACGCTCTCGCATCGGCCT
The DNA here is from genome assembly GCA_903644085.1 of Hyphomicrobiales bacterium. GTDB lineage: Bacteria > Pseudomonadota > Alphaproteobacteria > Rhizobiales > Beijerinckiaceae > Enterovirga. The sequence continues at coordinate 104 of CAHJXE010000054.1, read as the reverse complement.
CGGGATCGCGACCCTCGCGGTCGTCTCGGCCGCAGCCCTCGTGGCCGTCCCGGCGACCCGGCCCGCCACGCTGGGGATCATGGACGGCGTGGGGCTGAGTACGG
>CAHJXE010000053.1 GCA_903644085.1 Hyphomicrobiales bacterium | reverse complement strand
CGGCCCGCCGGGCCGGTAAAGATCACCTCTGGCATCGTCAGCGCACCTTCGTTGTCCGTCCCGCATCGCCTCCGGTTGCGGGACTGGAAGTCCCGCCGAGCCGGTCGCCCTCTCGGGATCGCTTGACTCCGGGAGCCAGGGACGTCACACAGGAACTTAGAATGGTTCTAAACGGATGTGGCGAGCAACCGGCTCGCCGTCTGGACCGTTTCGGATGTCCGATATCACGTGCGGCCGGACCGATTGCAAGGTTTTCGTGGCACGCATCATGAAAGCTGCTGTGTCTCGTCGATGAGATCTTCCCGCGCGTATCTCGATCACAACGCGACCGCCCCGATCCGGCCGGAGGTGCTGCGCGTGGTCGTGGACGCGATGGCGCGGCCCGCCAATCCCTCTTCCGTGCACGCGGAGGGGCGGGCGGCGCGATCCCTCGTCGAGCGGGCGCGCGAGCAGGTGGCGGCGCTCGTCGGCGCGGTCCCCGGGGACGTGATCTTCACGGGAGGCGGCAGCGAGGCGAACGCAACGGCGCTCCGTCCAGCGGCGCTCGCCACGCGAGCGGGCGAGCCCGCGGCGGCCCTGATCCGCGGCGCGACCGAGCACGCCTCGGTGTTGTCCGGGCACGGCTTCGGCCCGGGCGCCAGGATCGCCCCCGTGACGCCCGACGGCCTGATCGATCCGGCCGCGCTCGACAGGTTGCTCGGATTGTCGCCGCCCGCCACGCTCGTATCGATCGGCATCGCGAACAACGAGACCGGGGTGATGCAGCCGATTTCCCAGATCGCGCGTCTCGTGCACGCCCGGGGCGGCCTCCTACACGTCGACGCCGTGCAGGTTGCCGGACGGCTACCGCTCGCCCTGGACGTGCTCGGCTGCGATGCGCTGACGCTCTCCGCGCACAAGCTCGGCGGTCCCTGTGGGACAGGCGCGCTCGTGCTGGCGCCGGGCCGGGCAGGCCCCGAGATCGCCATGATCCGCGGGGGCGCACAGGAAGCGCGCCGTCGCGCCGGCACCGAGAACGTCGCGGGGATCGTGGGCTTCGGGCTCGCGGCCGAGATGGCGAAGAACGACCTTTCGGTCGAGACCTTGCGGTTATGCGCCTTGCGCGACCGGGCCGAGGCCGAGGTTCGGCGGATCGCGCCCGACGCCGTGATCTTCGGCGAGGCCGCCCCACGTCTGCCGAACACGGTAGCCTTCGCGATACCGGGATTGTCGGCCGAGACGGCGCTCGCGGCGCTCGACCTCGATGGCGTCGCGGTCTCGTCGGGATCGGCCTGCCAGTCCGGCAAGGTCGGCCGCTCGCACGTGCTCGCCGCAATGAGCGTGCCGCCCGATCTCGCGTCGGGAGCGATCCGGATCAGTTTCGGGTGGTCCTCCTGCGACGAAGACGTGATCTGCTTCGCACAAGCCCTCGAAATTCTTGTGCAGCGCTTATATGAACGTCTGAGAGCGCGAGCGGCCTGACGATTGATTTTTCGGGGCGGTGTTCGGCCGTTCCCTACGGGAGAGTCCAATGCCTGCAGTGCAGGATACGATCGATCGCGTGAAGCTGATCGATGTCGATCAGTACAAATACGGGTTCGAGACCGAGATCGAGATGGAGAAGCCCGCGATCGGGCTTACCGAAGACACGGTCCGCTACATCTCGGACCGCAAGAACGAGCCCGCTTGGCTGCTCGAGTGGCGGCTCGACGCGTACAAGCGCTGGCTCACCATGCGTGAGCCCGATTGGTCGCGCGTCGACTACCCGGGTATCAAGTACGACGAGATCTATTACTACGCGGCCCCGAAGGCGAATGCAGGCCCGATGTCGCTCGACGACATCGACCCCGAGATCCTCAAGACCTACGAGAAGCTCGGCATCCCGCTGCGCGAGGTCGAGGCGCTGGAGGGAGTGCAGACGCGCTCGAACATCGCGGTCGACGCGGTGTTCGACTCGGTGTCTGTCGCCACGACCTTCAAGGCCGAGCTCGCCAAGGCCGGCGTCCTCTTCATGCCGATTTCCGAGGCGGTGCACGAGCACCCGGAACTCGTGCAGAAGTATCTCGGCTCCGTGGTCCCGGCGACGGACAACTTCTTCGCGACCCTGAACTCCGCCGTCTTCTCCGACGGCTCCTTCGTCTACATTCCGCCGGGCGTGCGCTGCCCGATGGAGCTCTCGACCTATTTCCGCATCAACGAGCGCAATACCGGGCAGTTCGAGCGCACGCTCATCATCGCGGACAAGGGCTCCTACGTGTCGTACCTGGAGGGCTGCACGGCCCCGCGGCGCGACGAGAACCAGCTTCACGCGGCCGTCGTCGAGCTCGTCACGCTGGACGATGCCGAAATCAAGTACTCGACCGTCCAGAACTGGTTTCCGGGCGATGCCGAGGGCAAGGGCGGCATCTACAACTTCGTGACCAAGCGCGGCGACTGCCGGGGCAAGAACTCGATCATCACCTGGACGCAGGTCGAGACCGGCTCCGCCATCACCTGGAAGTACCCGTCCTGCATCTTGCGGGGCGACGGGTCGCGGGGCGAGTTCTACTCGATCGCGATCTCGAACGGGAAGCAGCAGGTCGATTCTGGCACCAAGATGATCCACCTCGGCAAGAATACGACGAGCCGGGTCATCTCCAAGGGTATCGCGGCGGGGCGCTCCGACAACACCTATCGCGGGCTGATCTCGGCGCACCGGCGGGCGACGAACGCGCGCAACTTCACGAACTGCGACTCGCTTCTGATCGGCGACCAGTGCGGCGCGCACACCGTGCCATACCTCGAGTCGAACAACGCGAGCGCCGTGTTCGAGCACGAGGCGACGACGTCCAAGATCTCCGACGACCAGAAGTTCTACTGCATGCAGCGGGGCCTCGGCGAGGAGGAGGCAGTGGCGCTCATCGTCAACGGCTTCGTCAAGGATGTGCTGCAGCAACTGCCGATGGAGTTCGCCGTCGAGGCGCAGAAGCTGATCTCGATCAGCCTCGAGGGAAGTGTCGGCTAACTCGTTACCTCCGTGGATGGCCGGGCTTGGCCCGGTCATCACATCAACTTCTTCGGACTTTATCGATGATCGAAATCAAGAACCTCGTCGTCCAGATCGAGGACAACCGTATCCTGAACGGCCTCGACCTCAAGGTCGCGGATGGAGAGGTCGCGGCCATCATGGGGCCGAACGGCTCGGGCAAGTCGACCCTCTCCTACGTGATCGCCGGCAAGGAGGATTACGAGGTACTCGACGGCGAGGTGCTGCTCGACGGGGAGAACATCCTGGAGATGGACGCGGCCGAGCGCGCCGCTGCCGGCGTATTCCTGGCCTTCCAGTATCCGCTGGAGATTCCCGGCGTCGGCACGATGACCTTCCTCAAGGCCGCGCTGAACGCTCAGCGCAAGGCGCGTGGCGAGGAGCCGCTCTCGACGCCAGAGCTCATCAAACGCGTCAACGCGGCGGGCGAGGTGCTTGAGATCAAGCGCGACTTCCTCAAGCGCGCCCTGAATGTCGGGTTTTCCGGCGGCGAGAAGAAGCGGATGGAGATCCTGCAGATGGCGCTTTTGGAGCCGCGCTTCTGCATTCTGGACGAGACGGATTCCGGCCTCGACATCGACGCGCTCCGCATCGTGTCCGACGGCGTGAACAAGCTGCGCGATCCCGGCCGCTCGTTCCTCGTCATCACCCACTACCAGCGCCTCCTGAACCATATCGTGCCGGATACCGTGCACGTCATGTCGGCGGGCCGGATCGTGAAGTCGGGCGGCAAGGAACTCGCGCTCGAACTCGAGGCGAACGGCTATGCCGATTACCGCCAGCTCGCGGCCGAGTAATCCGATGGCCGAGATCACGCAGATTCGCACCGCGGCCGAGACCGGCCTCGCGGCCCTCTTCGAGCGGCTCAAGGGCGGGCTCCCGGGCGACGTCGCGGTGCGCGAGGCGGCCCTCTCGGGCTTCGCCACGATGGGGCTGCCTCATCGACGCGTCGAGGAGTTCAAGTATACCGACCTGCGCGCGCTGATGCGCGATGCCGCCCATCCGGCCGAGGCTCCGAGCCCGGACGAGACCACGAAGGCGTTCGCCGAGGCGAAAGCTTTCGCGGAGATCGACGCCGCGCGGCTGACTTTCGTGAACGGCCACCGCGCTCCGCACTCGTCCGAGTTGCCTGCCGGCATCGAGGTCGTAACGATGCCCGACGCGATGGCGTCAGGCCACCCGCTCCTCGGCTTCCTCAACGCGGTCGCGATCGCGCGGGGCAACCCGATCTACGACCTCAACACGGCTTTCCTGGCCGACGGCGTGGTGATCCGTGTGCCGGCCGGGCTCGCGGTCGAGCGGCCGATCCACCTGCGCTTCCTGGCGGCCGCTTCGGCGCCGTTCTCGACGGCGACGCGAATCCTCGTGATCGTCGAGGAGGGCGCCTCGCTGACGCTGCTGGAGAGCCACGAGGGACGTGACGGGGTCGCCTACCAGCCGAACGACGTCATCGAGTTCGTGGTCGGCGACCGGGCCAAGGTCGCGCATCTGCGCCTCAACGCGGAGGGCTCGGAGTCGCTCGCGCTCTCGACCGTCACGGCGAAGCTCGGAGCCGAGGTCGTGTTCAACTCGCTCAACGTGGTAGTCGGGGGGGCAGCCTCCCGCCACCAAGTCTTCGCGACCTTTGCGGGCGAGGGCACCAACGCCCGCATCGACGGCGCGAACATGCTGAAAGGCCGCCAGCACTCGGACGCGACGCTCGTCGTGGATCACGCCGTGCCGCACTGCACCAGCCGCGAGATGTTCAAGTCGGTGCTCGACGACTCGTCCGTTGGGGTGTTCCAGGGCAAGATCATCGTCCGCCCGTACGCCCAGAAGACCGATGGGGCGATGAAGTCGAACGCGCTCCTCCTCGGCGAGGGCGCGACGATGAACAACAAGCCCGAGCTCGAGATCTTCGCGGACGACGTGGTCTGCGGTCACGGTGCGACCTGCGGCGCACTTGACGCCGACCTGCTCTTCTACCTGAAGAGCCGGGGCCTGCCGCAGGCTCTAGCCCAGAGCCTCCTGATCCAGGCCTTCCTGGGCGAGGCGGTGGAGAGCGTCGAGCACGAGGGTGCGCGCGAGTCGCTGATCGGCGTCATCGAAGGATGGCTCGCCGCCCGGGGCTAGTGTTCCTTTCCGCAGTGGCGCAAGCGCCGCAGCCGGAACATGCGACGGGGCCGGGCGTCGACCCCATATGTTGAATCCGGATGCCCGCCCCGTTCGGCCGGTGCCAGGACGACAGGAAACGAGATGAACGCTCCCTTCGCTCTGCCCTACGACGTCGAGGCGTTGCGCGCCGAGTTCCCGATCCTGTCCCAGCAGGTCTACGGGAAACCGCTCGTCTATCTGGACAATGCCGCGTCGGCGCAGAAGCCCCGCGAGGTGATCGACGCGATGGTCGCCACGATGGAGACGGGCTACGCCAACGTTCATCGCGGTCTACACTACATGGCGAACGTCGCGACCGATTCATTCGAGGCGGCACGGGAGAGCGTGCGCGCCTTCCTGAACGCGGGCTCGGTCGACGAGATCGTCTTCACGAAATCCGCCACCGAGGCCTACAATCTTATCGCGTCCTGCATGGGCGTGCTCGGCGACCAAGGCGATCCGCGCGGGATCGTGGCGGGTGACGAGGTCATCCTGTCGATCATGGAGCACCACTCCAACATCGTGCCCTGGCACATCCTGCGGGAGCGGCGCGGGGCGGTGATCCAGTGGGCGCCGGTCGACGACGAGGGCGCGTTCATGCTGGACGCGTTCGAGAAGCTGATCTCGCCGCGCACCAAGCTCGTGGCGATCACGCATATGTCGAACGTGCTCGGCACCGTGACGCCGATCGCGGAGATCATCCGCATCGCGCACGCGCACGGCGTGCCGGTTCTGGTCGACGGCGCGCAGGGCGCGGTCCATCTCGATGTCGACGTGCGCGACCTCGACGCCGACTTCTACATCTTCACCGGCCACAAGGTTTACGGACCGACCGGCATCGGGGTCCTGTACGGCAAGCAGGAATGGCTGGAGCGACTGCCGCCGTACCAGGGCGGTGGCGAGATGATCAAGACAGTCGCCTGCGGGGAGGTCACCTATGGCGACCCGCCGCACCGGTTCGAGGCGGGCACTCCGGCGATCGTCGAGGCGGTCGGGCTCGGGGCGGCCGTACGCTTCATGGACCGGGTCGGGCGCTCGCGCATCCGCGCTCACGAGGAGAGCCTGTCGGTCTACGCGCACCAGCGTTTGTCCGCGATGAACTCGCTACGCATCATCGGGACGGCGCCCGGCAAAGGGCCGATCCTTTCCTTCGAGATGAAGGGCGCGCATGCGCACGACGTGGCGACGGTTATCGACCGGCAGGGCGTCGCGGTCCGGGCCGGCACGCATTGCGCCATGCCGCTCCTTGACCGCTTCGGCGCGAACTCGACCTGTCGCGCCTCCTTCGGGCTCTACAATACGATGGCGGAGGTCGATAAGCTCGCGGAGTCGCTGGAGAAGGCGCAGCGGATGTTCGCGTAAGTGTTGCATTCGACTTGGGTTTGCGAAGCCCGAAGCCGACATAGGTTTGCTGAAACGGATGGGTGGCTTCTATATCGCTCTCACGGTAGCGATCGTCAGGAAAGCTGTTCGTTATCGTGCATTAGGTGAGAACGACTGAATGAATGAGTCCGCTCCCGAGTCGATGCAGCAGGATCAGCCGATCTCTGCGACGGCCTCCGCACTCCCACCAGAAGAACTCGACCGGATGACGGACGACATCGTGGCGGCGTTGAAGACCGTCTACGATCCGGAGATCCCGGCGGACATCTACGAGCTCGGCTTGATCTACAAGGTGGACGTGGCGGACGATCGTGGCGTCGCGATCGATATGACGCTGACGGCGCCGGGCTGCCCGGTCGCGGGCGAGATGCCGATCTGGGTCGAGAACGCGGTCTCGGCTGTCCCGGGCGTACGCGACGTCAAGGTCAGCATGGTGTTCGACCCGCCTTGGGATCAGAGCCGGATGTCGGACGAAGCTCGCATCGCGCTCGACATGTGGTGACGGTCCGTCCGTCGGCGATCGGCGGCATCGTCGAGACGTCGCTCTACGTCGCGAACCTCGCGAGGTCGGCCGCCTTCTACGAAGGCACGCTCGGCCTGACGCGGATCTCCGAAGACGAGCGTCTTGTCGCGCTGGATGCCGGAGCGCGGAGCGTTCTCCTGCTGTTCCAGTGCGGCGCGACGCAGACAGCGACCACGACTCCGGAGGGTGTGGTCCCGGCTCATGGCGCGAGCGGGTCGATCCACGTCGCTTTCGCGGTCCCTCCCGGCTCGATCGACGATTGGCGGGCGGCATTGGCCGGCGACGGCATAGCCATCGAAGGTCTGACGCGATGGCCCGAGGGCGGCGAGAGCCTCTATTTCCGCGATCCCGACAATCACCTCCTCGAACTCGCGACACCCGGTCTTTGGCCGAACTACTGACCGCGCAGATGCGCCGCGAAGGCCGCGAGCATGGGCAGCTTCGGCATGGCGGCGATCACACGGGCCGTATCAGACGCGCTGCCGACATCGTTCAGGAAGCGCACCAGCGGGGCCGGCCGGCACCTCTCGAAGAGGCTCGAGAAGAGCCGCGGCGCGACCTCCGGCTGGAGTCTCAGTGCCGTGAGGAAGACCTCGTCCATCCAGCGCGCGACTGCGCGACGCGGCTGGACTGGCCGGATCGGCCGACCGGCCGCGAGATCGGCTACGAGCCGGTCCGCCATGCGCTGCGTCGCCAGGAACGCGTAACCGGAGGACGGCTTAACGGCCCCGCCGGCCGCCCCCACCTTGATGATACGGCCGGCAGCTTGTTCGGCCTGTAGCTCCGTGTCCATCGGGATCGCGCCGGCCTCCTCGAACGCGACCGCGTAGTCGGCGAGACCGAACCGCTCTCCCAGGTAGGTGCGGATCGTCGCGCGATAATCTGGGAGCACGGCCGAGGGCGGTGCGAGCCAGGTGTCCTCCACGAGCGCGGTCGTGGCCGAGGTCGGCAGCACGTAGAGGAAGTGGACCGCGCCCGGTTGCTGCGGGACCGCGAAGTCCATCAGCGTGACGCGACCGGGATCGAAGACGGGCTCGCTCGCGACGATCTCCTGGCCGAGAAAGATCTGCTCCAGCGCGCCTGGCCTCGCGGTCGGAGGGCGGCTGTCGAAGACGATCCCCGCCTCGACCCGCCCCGTCTCGGTCTCCACTTCGACCCGGTCGCTGAGCTCTCGCAACGCACCCGCTCTCGTGCCGGTGCAGAGCTCGATATGAGGCTGCGCCGCGATCGTTGACTGCGCGCTCGCGTAGAGGCGATCTGCCGGGATCATCTCGTAGGGGAGGGCGGCGCTGTCCTGAAGCGTGTGCCGGACATCGTTCCTCGCATGACGATGGAGCGTCTCCCACCTCGTCCAGCGCGCCGCGACGGCGTCCCCGAACGGGTGAGCGTGGAGGCGCCAGTAGCACCATGTGCGGTCGCGGACATACGTCGTGCGCGGCTCGAGGATCAGGGTGCGCAGATACGGCACCGACGCGAGCCGCACCGCGAGGCTCAGTCCCGCGAGGCCCCCGCCCAGGATGACGATGTCGTAATCGGGACGGCGCACTCGGGTCCTCGGCAGCAATTCGCCATCCGAGCCGTAGCACGGCCGGGATCAGGCCGCCCGGTCTTGTGAGCCGCTGTCGCCCAAGCTACGCAGTCGTGATGCTGGACCATCTGAAATCGAACAACCGCGCCTGGGCGACGCGCAAAGTCGCGGCCGATCCCGGCTTCTTCAAGCGTCTCGAAGGTCAGCAGGCGCCCGAGTACCTTTGGATCGGCTGCTCGGACAGTCGTGTGCCGGCGAACGAGATCGTGGATCTCGACCCGGGCGAGTTGTTCGTCCACCGCAACGTCGCCAATCTGGCACCGCCGCAGGACGCGAATTACCTCTCGGTGCTGCAATTCGCCGTCGACGTGCTCAAGGTGAAGCACATCATGGTGGTGGGCCATTATGGCTGCGGGGGCGTGCGCGCCGCGGTCGACGGCCAGCGGCGCGGTCTCGTGGACCATTGGCTCCATCCGATCCGTGAAATCCAACACCAGTATAGGGCGGAACTGGATGCGCTCCCCGACGAACGTGCCCGGCTCGACCGTCTCTGCGAGCTGAACGTCATACGTCAGGTCAGGAACGTGGCGTCAGACGTCTTCGTCCAGGACGCCTGGGCACGCGACCAGACGCTCAGCGTCCACGGCTGGGTCTACTCGTTGCACAACGGCTTGGTGAACGATCTCGGCGTCACCACGTCTCGATTGGAAGAGGTCGATCGGCTGATCTGATCCGCGATGCCGAGATCGGCTGCCGGAACCGATAAGTTACGATCCGAGCGCTTCGTTCAGCTGATCGACCAACCTCTGCAACCCAGAGGGCAGGGGTGCCTTCAGGGCGTCGCCGTAGGCGTGCCTGAGTTCGGCTCCCAGGCGGCCGAGGATCCTCGCATCGCAAGTGGCCTCGCTCGTCACGTCGATCCTATGCTCGCGGTCCATATTCATCGAGACAGCCTCGCGCGAGAGGTTTGAGCTCGGCCGTGAGCACATCACCGGGGAGCCGGTCATTCGGCCGGCGACGGAGCATAGGGCGCGTCCGGTTCCTTGCGCGCCTCCTGCGTCCGTGGCGGCGTCCCGCGCAGCTTGGAAAACCCCTCCGAGGCCAACGTGGAGAGCCGGTCGAGATACAGGTAGACGATCGGCGTCGTGTAGAGCGTGAGTGCCTGACTGACGACGAGCCCGCCCACCATCGCGAAGCCCAGCGGCTGGCGGATCTCCGCGCCGGAGCCTAGCGCCAGCATCAACGGCACGCCACCGAGGATCGCCGCCATCGTGGTCATCAGGATCGGCCGGAATCGCAGCAACGACGCCTTGCGGATCGCGTCCTCGGGCGAGAGACCCTCGTCGCGTTCCGCCACGATCGCGAAATCGACCAGCATGATGCCGTTCTTCTTCACGATTCCGATGAGCAGGATGACGCCGATCAGCGCGATGAAGCTGAAGTCGAACCCGGCGACCATCAGGATGGCGATCGCACCGAGGCCTGCCGATGGTAGCGTCGACAGGATCGTCAGCGGGTGGATCAGGCTCTCATACAGGATACCGAGAATCAGATAGACCGCGATTAGCGCCGCGATGATGAGGAGCGGCACGGTCGCGAGGGATTCCTGGAAAGCTCTCGCGTTGCCCTCGAACGTGCCGATCAGAGTGACGGGCGTCTCGATCTCCCGACGCGCGTTCTCGATCACTTGGGTCGCCTCGCCAAGCGATACGCCCTCGCCCAGGTTGAAGCTGATCGTGATCGCCGGGAACTGGCCCTGGTGGCTGATGGAGAGGGGCACCACGCCGCGTGTCGTCCATTTCGCGATCGTCGACAGCGGGACCTGCTGGCCGGTCGTGGGCGACTTCACGTAAAGGCGCTGGAGCGTCTCGGTCTCACCCTGCAACTCCGGCGTGATCTCCATGACGATGCGATAGGTCGCGAGCTGCGTGAAGAAACGAGCGACCTGTCGCTGGCCGAAGGCGTCGTAGAGCGTCTCGTCGACGAGCGAGGGCGTGATCCCGTAACGGGCGGCTTGATCGCGATCGACCGTCAGCATTAGGACGCCGCCCTGAAGCTGCTGATCGGACGCTACGTCTCGCAGTTGCGGCAGATCGCGCAACTTGGCGAAGATTTTCGGCGCCCAATCGTTCAGGACGTCGATGTCGGCGTCCTGCAGCGTGTACTGAAACTGCGTGCGGGACTGTCGACCGCCGACGTTGATGTCCTGCGCGGCCTGCATGAAGAACTTGATGCCCAGGATCTTCTCGATCTGCGGCCGTAGCCGCGAGATGACCTGGAACGCCGTCACGTCGCGCTCGCCGTCCGGTTTCAGCGTGATGTAGACGCGTCCGGCATTCAGCGCATTCGTGCCGCCGATCTGTGCGGAGTAGGCGAAGATCGCCGGATCGCGGTTCAGGACGTCGAGCACGGCTTCCTGACGCCGGGTCATCTCGGCGAAGGACACGTCCTGCGCCCCTTCCGTCTGGCCGATGATGAGCCCGGTATCCTGTTGCGGGAAGAATCCCTTCGGGATCGCCACGAACAGCGCCACCGTCGCGGCGATCGTCCCGAGAAAGATCATCAGCGTCACGAACCGGAACCGAAGAGCGAGGTCGAGGCTGCGCTCGTAGCCCCCCTCGATGGCCTTGAAGGCGCGCTCCAGTGCCGCGTAGATCCGGCCTCGATCCTCGTTCTCCTCGTGACGGGAGAGCAGCCGGCCGGCCATCATCGGCGTCAACGTCAGGGCAACGATCGCGGAGATCGCGATCATGATCGCGACCGTCAGGGCGAACTCGCGGAACAGCGCGCCGATCAACCCACCCATAAGAAGGAGCGGGATGAACACGGCGACGAGCGAGATCGAGATCGACACGATGGTGAAGCCGATCTCGGCCGAGCCCTTGTAGGCCGCCTCCATCGGCTCCTCGCCGGCCTCGACGTGACGGACGATGTTCTCCAGCATGACGATCGCGTCGTCGACCACGAAGGTGACCGCGATGATCAGCGCCATCAAGGACAGATTGTTGATGCTGAAATTGGCCACGTACATGACCGCGAACGTACCGGCGATCGCGACCGGCACCGTGACGGACGGGATCACCGTCGCCCAGAACTCGCGCAGGAAGAGGAAGATCACCATGATCACGAGCGCGATCGTGAGGGCAAGCGTCATCTCGACCTCGTGGACCGAGGCGCGGATGGTCTGCGTGCGGTCCGATACAATCTCGATCTTCACCGCAGGGTCGATCGCGGCGCGCAGTTTCGGCATCTCGGCCTTCACCCGCTCGACCGTGTCGATGACGTTCGCGTCCGGTTGCTTGAACACGACGAGATAGATGCCGCGCTTGCCCGAGACCCAGGCGGCTTTCTTCACGTCTTCCGGACCGCTGATCGCCTGCCCGACGTCGCGCACCCGCACGGGGGCGCCCTCACGATAGGAGAGGATGACGTTGTTCCACCCCTCGACCGTCATGAGCTGGTCGTTGGCGTAGATCGAGAAGGCGCGCGTTTGGCCGTCGATCGTGCCTTTCGGCTGGTTGACGGTCTGCCCGGAGATGACGGTGCGAGCTTCCTCGAGCGAGATGTTCTTGGCAACGAGCTTGGCCGGGTCGAGCTGGACGCGGATCGCGTTCTTCTGCTCGCCGCCGATCAGCACCTGCCCGATGCCTTTGAGCTGACTGAGCTGCTTGCCGAGCTTGGTGTCGGCCGCCGTGTCGACCTCGGTCAGCGGCAACGTATCCGACGTTGCCCCGATGATGAGGATCGGCGGATCGGACGGATTGATCTTGCGATAGTAGGGCGGGTTCGGCAGGTCTTGCGGGAGCTCGCCGCCGGCCGCGTTGATGGCGGCCTGGATGTCGGAGGCAGCCGCGTCGACGCTGCGGCCGAGCTCGAACTGTACCGTGATCTGTGTCGATCCGAGGAAGCTCTGCGACGTCATCAGCGAGACGCCGGGGATCTGTGCGAACTGGGTCTCGAGCGGCTGAGCGACGGAACTCGCCATCGTCTCCGGGCTCGCCCCAGGCAGGTTCGCGGTGACCTGGATGGTTGGAAAATTGACCTGCGGCAGGGGCGCAATGGGAAGCCGGGGAAAAGCCGCGACGCCGACGAACAGGAACGCCACCATGAGCAGACTGGTGGCGATCGGGTACTTGATGAAAACGGCTGAGACGTTGACGCGCATCCTCAGCGATCCCGATTGGACGATGCAGCGTCCGCCACTTTGCGGCCGGCGTCCGAGACCTGCAACAGGATGCCGGGCTGCACACGCGACTGACCGGAGATCACGACGCGCTCGCCCGGACGCAGGCCCGATTCCACCACCGCCACTCCGTCGCTGTAGGGCCCGATGGTGAGAACACGCTTCTCCGCCTTCTGATCCTCGCCTACGACGTAGACGAACAACTCGTTCTGACCCCGCTGTACGGCCGCGTCAGGAACTGTCAACACACCTTGCAGCGTCTGCGCGAGGAGACGCGTGTTGACCGACAGGCCCGGCCAGAGCTTTCCCTCGGCATTGGGGAATATCGCCTTCAGCCGGATGGTCCCCGTGGCCGGATCGACTTCGTTGTTGATGAGCGAGAGTACGCCTTCACCCAGCGTTGCCTTGTTGTCGGAGGTGAGCGCGACGACCTTCACGTCGCCGCGGCGTTTCGCCTCCGTGATCGCGGGAAGCTGGTTCTCGGGGGCATTGAAGACGATCGAGATCGGCTCGATCTGCGCGATCTGGACGATGCCGGTCGCATCCGACGCGTGGACGATGTTGCCCTTGTCGACGAGCCTGAACCCGAGACGGCCACTGATCGGCGCCCGGATCGTCGTGTAATCGAATTGGGTCCGGGCCGTCTCGATGGCCGCCTGGTCGATCGAGAGTTGCGCCGACTGTGATCCGACACCGGCCGTCTGCTGATCGAGTTGCTGCTTGCTCGCGAATTCCCTCGCGGCGAGCTGGTTCGTTCGTGCGAGGTCCAGCTTGCTCGACGAGAGCGTCGCCTCGTCCTGTTGCTTCTTCGCTAACGCCTGATCGAGCGCCGCCTGATAGGGACGCGGATCGATCTGCGCGAGCATGTCGCCCGCGCGCACGGTCTGGCCTTCCTCGAACGCGATCGTCACGATCTCACCGTCGACGCGGGAGCGAACCACGACGTTGTTGAACGCCTGCACTGCCCCGAGACCATTGAGATAAATCGGCACGTCGCCTTTCGCGACTTCCATCGCATCGACAGGTACGCGTGACGGACCCGAGGATCGTGCGACGGCAGCCTTGCCCTGGCTGTTGCCACGCCCATACTGCCAATAGACGGCGCTCCCGACCAGCAGGATCACCAATGCGACCCAAAGCGACCATCGCCGCTTCGGTGCCGATGCTGTGGCTGTCGTCGGCTCTGACATGTAGGTTGGCCCTGTCCCAGGGCTAATACGCTGAGCTTGGCTTTAGGTTCGAGGCCCGAAGCGTCGAGGCCCTTGTGTCACACCTGTTCGGCCGCCGACCATCGCGTCGCCGGCCGAACGAAGGCCTTACTGGCAGACGTAGCGGTTGCCGTCGCTCGCAAGGTAGGTTCCCGAGGCCGGATCGAACGAGCGATAACGGCTCGCACAATAGTTCACCCAACGTGGATCGTGCCCGTACACATTTCCGACAGGCTGGCCGGGGCCGCCGTAGCCGTAGGCCGGTGCCGGTTGCGAGCCCG
>CAHJXE010000052.1 GCA_903644085.1 Hyphomicrobiales bacterium | reverse complement strand
GCTCGTGCCCGGCCCAGTCGCGTCGCCGCCGCGTGGCGCGCGACCAGAGCGCGACCGCGTCGCCCACGAGCCCGAGCCGGCGCAGCGGACGAGAGCTCCGCGCCGTCGCGTAGAGGATCAGCTCCGCCAGCATCTCGCGACGTCACCGCCGGCCTGCGACATTTTGGAACCCCTCAAGCTTGGCGGTGTTGATGGCACGCGAAAGGTATGGAGGGATCTATGTTCAAAGGTGGACTTCTCTGGCTCATCGGCATCCCGCTGCCGATCATCATCGTCATCGCGCTGTTCACGAACTGGCTGCACTGACGAAACCTCGTCCGAGGCTTAACGGAGCCTAACGACAGCTCCGTCCGGCCTACTCGGCAGCCTGAGACACCGGGGCGGCGCGGGACCGCCGCTCCTGCTTTATGAGATCGGCCGTCATGAAGGCGATCTCGAGCGCCTGATCCGCGTTGAGGCGCGGATCGCAATAAGTGTGATAACGATCGTGCAGGTCCGCATCCATCACGGGCCGGGCGCCGCCCGTGCATTCCGTCACGTTCTTGCCCGTCATCTCGAGGTGCAGGCCGCCGGCATGGGTCCCCTCCGCCTGATGGACGGCGAAGAAGGACCGGATCTCGCTGACGATGAGGTCGAACGGCCTTGTCTTGTAGCCGCTGTCCGACTTCACCGTGTTGCCGTGCATCGGGTCGCAGGACCACACGATCTGGCGCCCGGCGCGCGTCATGGCCCGCACGAGCCCCGGCAGGTGATCGAGCACCTTGTCGGCCCCGAACCGGCAGATCAGCGTCAACCGCCCCGGCTCCCGGTCGGGATCGAGGATGTCCGCGAGGCGTAGCAGTTCATCGCCCGTCAGCGAGGGCCCACACTTCAACCCGATCGGGTTCCGGATGCCGCGGGCATACTCGATATGCGCGTGGTCCGGCTGGCGGGTGCGATCGCCGATCCACAGCATGTGCCCGGAGGTCGCGTACCAGTCGCCGCTCGTCGAATCGACACGGGTCATCGCCTGCTCGAAGCCGAGCAGCAACGCCTCGTGGCTCGTGTAGAAATCGGTCGAGCGCATCTCCGGATGCACCTCGGGATCGATGCCGATCGCGCGCATGAAGTCGAGCGTCTCGGAGATCCGGTCGCCGACCTCGCGGTAGCGCGACGAGATCCCGCTGTCGGACACGAAGCCCAGCATCCAGCGATGCACGTTGTCGAGGTTCGCGTAGCCGCCGGTCGCGAAGGCGCGCAGCAGGTTCAGCGTCGCGGCCGATTGCCGGTAGGCTTCGAGCTGGCGTTTGGAATCGGGGCGGCGCGCTTCGGGCTCGAACGCGATGTCGTTGACGACGTCGCCGCGATAGCTCGGCAGCTCGACATCTCCGACCCGCTCCATCCCGGACGAGCGCGGCTTGGCGAACTGCCCGGCGATGCGGCCGACCTTCACGACGGGCGAGGCCCCCGCGAAGGTCAGCACAACCGCCATCTGCAGGAAGACGCGGAAGAAATCCCGGATGTTGTCGGCCGAGTGCTCGGCGAAGCTCTCGGCGCAGTCGCCGCCCTGGAGCAGGAACGCCTCCCCGGCCGCGACGCCGGCCAGCGCACGCTTCAGCTTGCGGGCCTCACCGGCGAAGACGAGCGGCGGGAAGCCCGCGAGCTGGCGCTCGACCGCCGCCAAGGCCTCGCGATCATCGAAATCCGGCATCTGCTGGATCGGCAGCGATCGCCAGCCGTCCGGCGTCCAGCGCTTGGTGGTCACGGTCTCAGGGTCTCCCCCGGCCGGCGCGACGCCGGTCGGTCCCGCGCGGCTTACAGCGCGAGCGCGCGTGAAGTAAGCCCTTGGGACTCCGACGGGCCGGCATTAACACCGCCCGACAACAGGGAGGGCACGGGATGAACGGGTCGAGCAAGGTCGCGATCGTGACGGGTGCGGGCACCGGGGTCGGCAAGGCGTCGGCGCTGGCGCTGCTGCGGGACGGCTGGTCGGTCGTCCTCTCGGGCCGGCGTCCGGAGCCGCTGGCCGAGGTCGCCGCGATGGCGGAGCCCGGCCGCGCGCTCGCGGTCCCGACCGACATCACCGACCGGCAATCGATCGCCGCCCTCTTCGCCAAGACCCGCGAGACCTACGGCCGGCTCGACCTCCTGTTCAACAATGCGGGGCGCGGCGCGCCGGCCGTCCCGATCGAGGACCTCGCCTACGAGGACTGGAAGGCCGTCGTCGACACGAACCTCACGGGCCTGTTCCTGTGCACGCAAGAGGCGTTCCGCATCATGAAGGCCCAAGAGCCGATGGGCGGGCGCATCATCAACAACGGGTCGATCTCGGCCTACGCGCCGCGCCCGCTCTCGATCGCCTACACGTCGACGAAGCACGCGGTCTCCGGCCTGACCCGCTCCACCTCGCTCGACGGGCGCGTCTACGACATCGCGTGCGGGCAGATCGACATCGGCAACGCCGACACCGCGATGGGCGGGCGCATGAAGGCGGGCGTGCCGCAGGCGGACGGCACCGTCCGTCCCGAGGCCGTGTTCGATCCGGAGATCGTGGGCAACGCGGTCGCCCACATGGCCTCGCTGCCGCTCGACGCCAACGTGATGTTCATGACCGTGATGGCAACCAAGATGCCGTTCGTCGGGCGGGGGTGAGGCTGTCGCGCGCGGGTTCCGACACCCTCGCGCGCGCACCTCCTCCCGTTCGGGAGAGGGTTGGGTGAGGGTGCGCCCGACCCGGAGGAGCCCCGCCGTCATCCGCCCTGAACCGATCACGCAACCCTGGCGGGTGCTTCAACCACAGCGGCGTACGCGTCATCACGAGGTGCGCCGTGCATCCGGGACACGTTGTCCTCGATCCAGTCGGCCAATGCCGCGACCCTCTCAGCGGCCTCCAGGCCCAGCGGCGTCAACGTGTACTCGACATGCGGGGGGACGACGGGAAAGGAGCGGCGGGTGACGAGCCCGTCGCTCTCCAGCCATTGCAGCGTCTGCGACAGCATCCGCTCGCTCACGCCGTTCACCTTGCGTCGCAACGCGGCGAACCGATGCGTGCCCGAGCGCAACGCGATCAGCACCAATACGCCCCAGCTGCTCGTGACGTGCCGCATCACCACGCGCGACGGGCAGCCGACCGCGAAGACGTCGCCGCGCGAGAGACGTTCGGCCAAGTGCCTGCCTGAGGTCGGATCATCCATCGCAATACTTACCCATCTGTGCGTACTTACGGCAAGTAAGCTAGGCGACTAGGTGGATGCCGGCAACGACGAATGTTGCGGGAGAGAACCTCATGTACGCCATCACGGGTGCCAGCGGCCAACTGGGCCGCCTCGTCATCGACAACCTTCTGAAGACCGTCTCGGCGCGCGAGATCGTCGCGGCCGTTCGCACGCCCGACAAGGCGTCCGACCTCGCGGCGACGGGCGTCCAGGTCCGGGAAGCCGATTACGCGCGGCCCGAGACCCTCGCGATCGCGCTGCACGGCGTGGAGAAGCTCCTCCTGATCTCGTCGAGCGAGGTCGGCCGGCGGGTCGCCCAGCACCGCGCCGTCGTCGAGGCCGCCAAGGCCGCGGGCGTCCAACTGATCGCCTACACGAGCGTCCTGCACGCCGACACGTCGGCGCTCGGCCTCGCGGAGGAGCATCGGCAGACGGAGGCGCTGATACGAGGGGCGGGCACTCCCTTCGTGATGCTGCGCAACGGCTGGTACACGGAGAACTACATGGCGGGCCTACCGGCCGCCCTCGCCCACCAGGCGCTCCTAGGGGCGGCCGGCAACGGGCGCATCGCGTCCGCGGCACGAGCCGACTACGCGGCCGCCGCCGCTACGGCGCTCACGTCCGGCGACGACCTGGACGGCCGCACGTTCGAACTGGCGGGCGATGACGCCTACAGCTTGGCCGAGTTGGCGGCCGAGATCACCCGACAATCCGGTCGACCGGTCGGCTACAAGAACCTGCCCGAGAGCGAGTACCGGACGGCGCTCGTCGGGGCCGGGCTGCCGGCAGGTCTCGCGGCGCTGGTCGCCGACAGCGACGCCCAAGCGGCGCACGGCGCCTTGTTCGACGAGGGCCGTCAGCTGAGCGCGCTGATCGGTCGGCCGACCACACCGATGGCGGCGAGCGTCGGCGAGGCGCTGCGTTCCCGCTGAGGCCTACCCCACCGCGACGGGGTGCTTCACCACGAACGGCGTGCGCAGCGTCACGAGTTCCTCCGACGAGGTCGGGTGGACCGCGACCGTGCGGTCGAAATCGGCCTTGGTGGCGCCCATCGTCAGCGCGACGCCCGCGAGCTGGATGATCTCGCCGGCGTCGTGCCCGACCACGTGGACGCCGAGCACGCGGTCGCTCGTGCCCTGCACGACGATCTTCATCAGCGTGCGCTCCTCGCGGCCGGACAGGGTCGCCTTCATGGGTCGGAAGCTCGCCTTGAAGATCACCACGTCTTCCCCGTGTCGGCGGCGCGCCTCCTCTTCGCTCAGGCCCACCGTCCCGATCTCGGGCGTCGAGAAGACCGCGGTCGCGATGAGGTGATGCTCGACCAGCGTCGGCTTGCCGCCGAACACGGTGTCCGCGAAGGCGTGTCCCTCGCGGATGGCGATCGGCGTCAGGTTCGCGCGGTTCGTCACGTCGCCGACCGCGTAGATGGACGGCACCGACGTGCGGGAGTGGTCGTCGACCGGGATCGCGCCGACCGGGTCGGTCGCGATCCCGACCCGGTCGAGCCCGAGCGTGCGCGTGTTCGGCCGGCGTCCGGTCGCGACCAGCACCTTGTCGACCTCCAGGACGCGGCCGTCCGAGAGGGTCGCGGCGAGTGCCCCGCCCCGGCGCTCGATCCGGTGCAGCGTCAGCCCGAGCGCGACGTCGAGGCCCCGCGCCGCGTAGGCGACGCCCAGCGCGTCGCGGACATCCTCGTCGAAGCCGCGCAGCAGCTTGTCCCCGCGATGGAGCAGCGTCGTGCGGGAGCCCAACCCCGCGAAGACGCCCGCGAACTCGACCGCGATATAGCCGCCGCCGACGACCAGGATGCGCTCCGGCAGCGTCTCGAGATCGAACACCTCGTTCGAGGTGATCGCGAGTTCACCGCCCTCGACAGGCGGCTCCAGCGTCGGGTGGGCCCCCACCGCGACGAGGATACGGCCGGCCCGCACCACCTCACCCGAGGCGAGCCGGACGCTGTTCGCATCCTCGATGACCGCGCGCTCGTCGAAGATCTGCACACCCGACCCGTCGAGCAGCGAGCGGTAGACGCGCTCCAGCCGGGCGATCTCGCGGTCGCGGTTCGCCTTGAGGACCGGCCAGTCGAACCGCGCGCCCTCGAACGTCCAGCCGAAGCCCGCCGCGTCCTCGAACTCGTCACGGAACCGGCTCGCGTAGACCATGAGCTTCTTCGGGACGCAGCCTCGGATGACGCAGGTCCCACCGAGGCGATACTCCTCCGCGACCGCGACCTTCGCGCCGTATCCGGCCGCGATGCGGGCCGCCCGCACCCCGCCCGACCCGCCCCCGATGACGAACAGGTCGACGTCGCCGGCCGTCATCGGCTCTGTCCTTGCACCATGGCGATTTCAGTCATTCTGTGAATTGCGCTCGCGATTAGAGGTCTTCGTGCCTGGCAGCAATGCGCCGCACCATCGCGGGCGGGTTAACCAGCGCACGGATCGTCCTTGCCGGACACACGGAGGCCGTCTAGCTTCTTCCGGGGTGCGGCCGCCCGCGAAGTCCGCATGAGATCCACACAGCTGCCACGCATCGCCGGCATCCTGCCTTGCCTCCTCGGCCTCGTGATCGGGGCGGCGAAGCCCGTGGATTCGGCAGAGCTGAGGATGATCGCTCCCTCGGCCCCGGGAAGCGGCTGGGACCTGCTCGCGCAGGCGGCGAAATCGGCGCTCGCGGGCGAACCCGGTTCGCCCGACGTCGTCATCTCGAACGTCCCCGGCGGTGGCGGGACCGTCGGGCTGGGCCAGTTCCTCGCGGGCGCGTCGGACACGACACTGCTTCTGACCGGGCTGACGATGCTGGAGGCGACGATCGTCAACCGGTCGCCTGTGATGCTCGACCGGCTGACGCCGATCGCGCGGCTCAGCGCCGATCCCTTCGCGGTCGTCGTGCCGGTCGGGTCTCCCGTCACGTCCCTTGGCGACCTCGCGACCGCCATGAAGGCCGACCCGAACAAGATCAGCTGGGCGGGCGGGCCCGCGCGGGGCATCGACCACGTGGCGGCGATCCTGTTCGCGCGCGCGATCGGACTCGATATGGCGCGGGTCAACTACGTGCCGTTCCTCACGAGCGCCGAGGCCGCCACCGCCGTCGGTGAGGACCACGTCACGGCCGCGATCCTGCCTCTGGCGGAGCTCGATGCCGAGTTGAAGGCCGGGCGGCTGAGAACGCTGGCGGTGGCGGGACCGGGCCGCTCGGACACGATCGACGCCCCGACGTTGGGCGAGCTCGACGTGCCGCTCGAATTGGTGAACTGGCGCGGGCTGATCGCGCGGCCCGGTCTCGCGGCGGCCGAACGCGACAGGCTGGCGCACATGGCGCAACTCATCGCGGCCTCGCCCCGGTGGCGCGAGGCGATCGCCCGCAAGGGCTGGCAGAGCGCCTATCTCGATCCCGAGGCCTTCGGCCGGTTTCTGCGCGCGGAGCAGGTCCGGCTGAAGGAGGCGCTCAAGGGGGCAGGCCTCCTCAAGCCGCAATCGGAGTAGCGCACGCGGCGTCCGGTCACTGCATCTGGAACCCGCGCTTGCTCATCTCGGCGCGCACACGGACCATCACGTATTCGCCGGCTTGCTGGGACCATGCGGTGACGTCGTCCACCGCCTCGTCCACGAGCTGGCTCTGGATCCCGATGTACTTCGCCCCGGACGGCGTCTTGAAGAACGCGATCGAGTCGCGGATCTCCTGCTCCGTCAGGAACTTGGCATAGGTGGTGGCGACGAGGTTCAGCGCCTGCTGCTTCTGCAGGTCGAGTTCCGGCTTCAGCTTGGCCAGCACGTCGTCGAGATCCTTGGTCAATTCGGGACGCGTCACGCTCGACTTCTTGATCTGATCGCCGAAAGCCGGGATCATCTCGTCGACGGCCGCGAGGCCGCCCGTGATCTGGATGAGTTCTCGGGCGGCCGCGAGATGGCTGGCCGTGTAGGTCGGGAGCTTGGGTGCGGCCGCCTGCTGGGCGGCGGCGGGCATGGCCCAGATCGCCAGCGCGCACAGGATCGCCGACAGGCGGTGCGGTGAATTCGGCATGCGCGTCACGTCTCCGGTTCAGGTGCGATCCCGGCCTCTAGATCCGGCCGATGGTCCTCGTGCCGCTCTGTGTCCCGATCAGGGCCGCGGAGGCAAGCCCGATAAAGAGCCCATGTTCGACGACGCCGACAAGTCCCGACAGCGCGAGCGCCAGCGCGGGGGCGTCCGGGATCGCCCCGAGCGACAGGTCCAGGATGAGGTGTCCGCCATCCGTCTCGAAGGCGGACCCGTCGGGGCGGCGTCTCAAGCCCGGCTCTCCGGCGAGACCCATCTCGCGCAGGAGCGCCACGACCCGCCGGCGGGTCGTCTCCAGCCCGAACGGCACGATCTCGATCGGAAGCGGGAAGCGGCCGAGCGTATCGACCATCTTGGAGCCGTCCGCGATCACCACCATGCGGCGGCTCGCCGAGGCGACGATCTTCTCCCGCAGGAGCGCGCCGCCCCCGCCCTTGATCAGGTTCAGCCCGGGGTCGATCTCGTCCGCGCCGTCGATCGTGAGGTCGAGTTCCGGCTCCTCGTCGAGCGTGGCGAGGCGGATACCGAGCGCGTCCGCCTGCCGTCGTGTCGCCTCCGAGGTCGGCACGCCGACGACGTCGAGACCGGCCGCGACCCGCTCGCCCAGGACCACCACGAAGAGAGCGGCCGTCGAGCCCGTACCGAGCCCCAGCCGCATCCCGCTCTCCACGAGATCGCACGCGCGCCGCGCCGCCGCGAGCTTCGGGTTCGTCATGGCCGCAGCCGCGCCCGCGGGATCGGTCACGGGCGCGGCGGTGTCGTCGAGGATGTCGAGGTCGCGCCGGACGAGGCCGGACGCGCGGCCGGGGGCGGCGTCGTCTGGGGCGTGCAGACCGCCTTCTCTTCGAACACGTAACAGACGCTCATCTCGCCCGTGCGCAGGTTCACGCGGAACACGCCGCCCTCGCGCTCGTGGCGCGAGGCCACGAGGCCGTATTCGCCGGGCGGCTGCGGGCCCGCACCCTCCCCCGCGCCGAAGCAGAGCGTCACGCCGACGGTGCCCTCCTGGAGCCCGTACTGGCAGGACGTGACCTCGCCCGTGTACTTGTCGACCCGATAGATCCGGTTGAGATCGGTCTGCGGCGCCGCCATGAAGTCGAAGGCCGCGCGGGACGCGGCGCTCGACCCGACGAAAGCCACGACGGCAATTCCCAATCCCGCGACGTCAGCGCGAAATCCCATCCCGCGTCCTCTTTTCCCGAATCGCCGCGCAACCTAACACGCGCCCGCCCCTTGCCGGACCATTCGGAGATCTCTAGCGACGCCGTATGAGCCCTCCCCCGATCGCCGTCTTCGACCTCGACGGCACGCTCGCGGACACCGCGCCCGACCTCATCGCCACGCTGAACGTCATCATGGCGCGGGAGGGCCTGCCGGCCGTCCCCGTGGCGGTTGCGCGCGACATCATCGGGGCGGGCGCGCGCGCGATGGTGGAGCGCGGGTTCGAGGCGGCAGGCCGCGAACTGACGCCGCGCCGCTCGGAGGAGCTGTTCCGGTTCTTCCTCGCGCACTACGCCGAACATCTCTGTGAGGGCAGCGTCCTGTTTCCCAACGTGGTGGGCGCGCTCGACGAGCTCGCGGTGCGCGGCTACCGGCTCGCGGTCTGCACCAACAAGGCGGAGTTGCACGCGCGGCGGCTTCTCGACGCGCTCGGCATCGCGGACCGGTTCGCGGCGATCTGCGGCCGCGACACCTTTCCCTACTACAAGCCCGATCCCCGCCACCTCACGATGACGATCACGCAGGCCGAAGGCGATCGCGCCCGCGCGATCATGGTGGGTGATTCGCGAACCGACATCACGACCGCGAAAGAGGCCGGCATCCCGGTCGTGGCAGTACCGTTCGGCTACACGGACGTGCCCGTCACCGAACTCGACCCGGACATCGTGATCGCGGATTTCGCCGATCTCGGGAAGGCCGTGGCGCGGATCGAGGCGGCGTGGATGGTGGGCGCGACAGGGATTGAACCTGTGACCCTTCGCGTGTGAAGCGAATGCTCTGCCGCTGAGCTACGCGCCCAACCGGGCTCGATGCCCGACGTCGCCTCTCTAGGAGAGCGCCCGGGACGCGTCAAGAAAGCCGCCCGGTCACTGACAGATGCCCAGACGCGTTGCCGATGGTAGAGGCCCATCGAACGTCCAGTCACGTCGTCAACGGTTCGAGGTTGGGATGCCGCCCAAACTGATCGCGCCTCCCAGGCGAAAGGGACGACCTCACCCCGTCGTCAGGGTGGTGTCGTTCCTCGTCGTTCTCGGCGTCAGCGGTGATCTCGCTTACGCGACCTTCACGGGCTTGCTTGCCGCGAATCTCGAGACGGAGACCGCGGGGGATCTCGCCTTCGTGGTGTTCGTCATGTCTCTCGCGCTCGGTCTGCTGGTCTCTTTCGTGTGGTATTTCGCGGGCCAGATGAAGGGGGCCCGGCTGGACATCGTGACGATCGCGCTCGTGCTGCAGGAAACGTCCAACGCGACGGGCCGGCCCGTCCGCCGACCGTTCGTGAGCAGGACAAGGCGCGGTGATGTTCGATTAAGGGCGATGCTGCGGCGCACTAGAAAATAAGGCGGGATTGTGCGCTCTGTGAGTCGTCGAACTCACGACCCCGATCCATCAGCAAGAGACGATCCATGCGCCGTTTCACGATATGTCTCGCGGGCCTGGCCTGCGCCCTGCTCAGCCAAGTCGCGCCAGCCGGCGCCTACGAGATCGATCCCCTGACCCGCGAGCCGGTTCTGCCCACCGTGAGTGCGGTGCCGCAGGCGACCGCGATCCCGCGCGAGATCGTGGCTTATTCGGGGCCGCAGGCGCCCGGCACGATCGTGGTCTCGACGCCCGAGCGTCGCCTCTACTACGTGCTCGGCAACGGCCAAGCGGTCCGCTACGGCGTCGGGGTCGGCCGGCCGGGCTTCGAGTGGTCCGGCTCCAAGACGGTAACCCGCAAGGCCGAATGGCCGAGCTGGACACCCCCCTCGCAGATGATCCGCCGCCGTCCCGACCTGCCGCGTCACATGGCGGGCGGCGTCGACAACCCGCTCGGCGCCCGCGCCATGTATCTCGGCAGCACGCTCTACCGCATCCACGGCTCGAACGAGCCGGAAACGATCGGCCAGGCGGTCTCGTCCGGCTGCATCCGCATGCTGAACCAGGACGTGGTCGATCTCTACGATCGCGTGAAGGTCGGCACCCGCGTCGTCGTCGTTCGCTGAACGGTCGACGTCACGCGGCCGGGACGTCCCGCGACGCCCCGGCCGCCGCCAGCCGCGCGAGGTAGTCGCGCATGATGTCGTCCTGGCGCGTCCCGAGATCGTGGAGCGCCACCCAGCTGTAGATACCCGTCGCGTGGCCGTCGTCGAAGACGAGCTTGACCGCATAATTGCCGACCGTCTCGACATCGATGACCGTGACGCCGCGTTTGCCGGCCGGCGTGCGCCGCTCTGCTGGGCTGTGGCCCTGGACCTCGGCGGACGGGCTCTCGACGCGCAGAAGCTCGGCCGGGATCGCCACGGTCACGCCGTCCTCGAACGCTACGGCAAGGCTGCGCTTGTCGGCGGACAGCCGGATCTCGGTCGGCCATGCCGTGTTGGTCATGTCACGCTCATCTCGTGCGCCTTTGCGTCCCGGCAATCTCGCCCTACATTAGACCAGTACCGGAGAGGGTGGGCCAGAGTTCGTGACAGCGCCGTTTCGCATGCCCGTCCCGAGCGCAGACGCCACGCCTGCGCTGGTCGACCCGTTCGGGCGTCGCGTCACCTATCTCCGGCTGTCGGTCACGGACAGGTGTGACCTGCGCTGCGTCTACTGCATGTCGGACGACATGACGTTCCTGCCGAAGCGCGACCTGCTCACGCTCGAGGAACTCGACCGCGTATGTCGGGCGTTCATCGACAAGGGGATCCGGAAGATCCGCATCACGGGCGGTGAGCCGCTGGTGCGGCGCGACGTCATGGGCCTGTTCCGGTCGCTCTCGCGTCACCTTGAGGCTGGCTCGCTGTCGGAGCTGACGCTCACCACAAACGGGACGCTGCTCGGACGCTACGCGGCCGAGCTCGCGTCCTGCGGCGTGCGACGGATCAACGTCTCGCTCGATACGCTCGACCCGGACCGCTTCCGGCAGATCACGCGACGCGGCGACCTGGGGGTCGTGCTGGCCGGCATCGACGCCGCGCAGCGCGCGGGCCTGTCGGTCAAGATCAACGCGGTGGCTCTGAAGGGCGTCAACGAGCACGAGATCGCCCCCATGCTCGAATGGGCGCATGGCCGCGGCATGGACATGACCCTGATCGAGGTCATGCCGATGGGTGACATCGAGCCCGACCGGTTGCAGCAGTTTCTGCCGCTCTCGGTCGTGCGCG
Source organism: Hyphomicrobiales bacterium (assembly GCA_903644085.1). Classification (GTDB taxonomy): domain Bacteria; phylum Pseudomonadota; class Alphaproteobacteria; order Rhizobiales; family Beijerinckiaceae; genus Enterovirga. Next base: position 2,759 of record CAHJXE010000052.1, on the reverse strand, counting down.
AGCGGCTCGACGAGCGGTACACCCTTGTGGACACGCAGGAGCATACCGGCGGGCCGGCGCGTTACGTGCGCGTGGCGGAAACCGGTGGTCGTCTTGGCTTCATCACGCCGCTGACTCATAACTTCTGCGAATCCTGCAACCGGGTGCGTCTTACCTGCACGGGCCAGCTCTATATGTGCCTCGGCCAGGAAGATGCGGGCGACCTGCGCGCCGCGATGCGCGGGTCGGAGGGCGATGCGCGCCTGTCTGACGCCATCGACGAGGCGATCTCGCGCAAGCCCCGTGGCCACGACTTCATCATCGAGCGCTCGGCCGGACGCGCGGCCGTGCCGCGCCACATGAGTGTGACCGGCGGCTGATCGGCCTTGCGGTCACGTTTGCAGCCGCGTCCCGTTCGGCTGCCGTTCAGATCGAACCCGATTTGAACGTCGTCGGACTGGATCGGACGGGACCCATATTGCTCGCACGCGTAACGCTCATCGCCCTGGCGGTCGTCTTCGCCGCCTCGGCCGCGGCGATGGCGCAGGAGGGCGCCCCGGTGCCGATCCGGATCGCCACCGAGGGAGCCTACCCACCCTTCAACTACGTCGAGAACAACGAGCCCGCAGGCTTCGAGGTGGATCTTGGACGCGCGCTCTGCGGCGCGATGAAGGTCGCCTGCACGTTCCAGCTCCAGGATTGGGACACGATGATCCCGGCTCTGAAGGACGGCCGCTTCGACGCCATCATGTCCTCGATGGAGATCACGCCCGAACGCCGCCGCCGGATCGCGTTCTCGCATCGCTACTACCGTATCCCGGCGGCGCTCATCGGCCTCAAGGATGCCGACCCGCCGACACCCGGCGCCCTGCCCAACCTCGCGGGCAAGAGCGTCGGCACGACGGCGTCCGGCGAGTTCACGACATATCTCGAAGGCCAAGCCGGCGTGACGGTGAGGACCTTCGACAAGCTCGAAGAGGCCGATCTCGACCTGCTCACCGATCGCATCGACTACGTGCTGGGCGACAAGCTGGCGCTGTCCGCCTTCCTTACTTCGCGCGAGGGGGCCGCGTGCTGCCGGTTCGTGGCCGACCTGCCGGTCGATCGCGGCGAGGGCGTCGGGATCGGGTTTCGCAAATCCGACACGGCCTTGCTCGGCCGCTTCGATGCCGCCATCGCGGCCGTCATGGCGGATGGAAGCTATGACCGGATCAGGTCCAAATATTTCGCCTTCGACGTAAAATGACGCCCGTTCCGTCGAACGAGATAACGACGCGATGACATCGACACGTCGCGACGCGCATTCATCCTGTTCGCAATCTTCCGCGATCGTCTCCTGAAGGGAGATTGTCCCCAACTCTGGCCGCCTTATAACCTCGGTGCGCAGAGGGTCGGGTGTTCTCCATGTCGTCAGCGGGTCGGACCGGATCGATCACGCCGTTCATCATGTGCGGGGGGAGCGGGACGCGGCTGTGGCCGGTCTCGCGCGCAAGCATGCCGAAGCAGTTCCAGGCCTTCGTGGGCGAGCGCACGCTCGTGCAGGAGACCGCCGTGCGGGTGACGGGAGCGGGCTTCGCGCCGCCGATCTTCGTGGCGCACGAGACGCACCGCTATCTCGTGGCGGACCAGATCGAGGCGCTCGGCGTCACGCGCGGCCCGATCGTGCTCGAACCCGTTCAGCGCAACACCGCGGCCGTCGCGGTCGTCGCGAGCCTGATGGTCGCGGAGGCGGGGGACGGTCTCGTGCTGCTCCTGCCCTCCGACCACCTCGTCAAGGATGTGAGCGCGTTCCAGGCCATGGTGGGACAGGCCGCCGATGCGGCGCGCGCCGGATGGATCTGCCTCTTCGGCATCGAGCCGCGTAGCCCGGAGACGGGCTACGGCTATATCGAGGTCGGGTCGGAGACCGTGCCGGACTCGGATAGCCCCGTGCGCAAGGTCGCGCGCTTCGTCGAGAAGCCGGACCGCACGACCGCCGAGACGATGGTGGCGGCGGGGGACTACGTGTGGAACTCGGGAATCTTCCTGTTCTCCGCCAAGACCATGCTGGAGGAGGCCGAGGCGCGACGGCCCGACCTCGTGACGGCCGCACGTGAGGCCCTCGCGAAGGCCGAGCGCGACGGCGACTTCGTGCGGCTCGACCCAGAAGCGTTCGCAGATATGGAATCGATCTCGATCGATTACGCGATCATGGAAGGGTCGGCGCACACGGCGGTGCTGAAGACGGCGATCGACTGGAGCGACCTCGGCGCCTGGGACGCGATTCAGGACGCGCACGTGGCGGACATCGCGGGCAACGTCATGCTCGGCCGCGCCGTCGGGGTCGGGACGCGCAACTCCTTCGTGCGCTCGGACAAGGCGCTCGTGACGACGCTCGGCGTCGAGAACCTGCTGGTGGTGGCGACCGACGACGCGATCCTGATCGCGGACCGCTCGCAGGCGCAAGGCGTGAAGGCGGCGCTCGAGCACGTGCGCTCGAAGGGCTACGTCGAGGCCGACTCGCATGCCGAGATGCACCGGCCCTGGGGCACGTACCAGTCGATGATCGTGGGCGAGCGCTTCCAGGTGAAGATCATCACGGTGAAGCCGGGCGGCCGGCTCTCGCTGCAACTCCATCGCCACCGCGCCGAGCACTGGGTCGTGGTGAGGGGCTCGGCCCAGATCACCTGCGGGGAGCGGGTCTTCATGCTCTACGAGAACCAGTCGACCTACATCCCGCAAGGCGAGACCCACCGGCTGGAGAACCCCGGCAAGATCCCGCTCGAGATGATCGAGGTCCA
>CAHJXE010000051.1 GCA_903644085.1 Hyphomicrobiales bacterium | reverse complement strand
CGATCGACGTGCGGCAACTCGTCGAGCTCGGCCTCGCCGGACGCGTCGGCATGATGCGTCCGCTCGCGCCAGACGAGCCCGATCGCCAGGAGCACGAGCCCGATCACCGGGCCCGGCACGGGAACGCCCATCGCGTGGACGACCCCCTCCCCGGCGAGTTGGCAGAGGAGAAGGATCGCGAAAGCCTGGACCATGTGGACATCCGACGCCGTGAGACGACCCGACCATAATCACAGACACACCGGACAGCGACCGCTTGACCGCGTAGGACGGAGCGACTACCCAGCGCGCTCGGTTCGGAGCGGCACGTGGCCAGCATCATTATCGTATCGGAGGCGCCATCGACGGCACGGGCTTGACGCTCGTGACATCCGGATGATGGCGCATGCAGGGTCCCTCGGGGCCCTTTTTTTATTGCCTCGAGCACCGGCCACGGGCCGACGGCATCGGCGGGAGGGGATCATGGCGGAGACGATGACGGGCGCCGAGATGGTGGTGCGGGCGCTGCGCGACCAGGGCGTCGACCACGTGTTCGGCTATCCGGGCGGCGCGGTGCTGCCGATCTACGACGCGCTGTTCCACGAGCCCGCTCTCCAGCACATCCTGGTGCGCCACGAGCAGGGCGCGGTCCACGCGGCCGAGGGCTACGCGCGTTCCTCCGGCCGGGTCGGCTGCGTGATCGTGACCTCGGGACCGGGCGCCACGAACGCCGTCACCGGCCTCACGGACGCGCTCATGGATTCGATTCCCCTCGTGTGCATCACGGGCCAGGTGCCGACGCATCTGATCGGAACCGACGCCTTCCAGGAAGCGGACACGATCGGCATCACCCGCCACTGCACGAAGCACAATTACCTCGTGAAATCGATCGAGGACCTGCCGCGCATCCTGCACGAGGCGTTCTACGTGGCCTCGCACGGCCGGCCGGGGCCGGTCGTGATCGACCTGCCGAAGGACATCCAGTTCAAAGCCGGCACTTATGAGCGGCCAACTGAGAACGGTCACAAGACCTACCGCCCCGCCTACGAGGGCGACCGCGCGAAGATCCGCGCTGCGGTCGAGCTCTTCGCGTCGGCCAAGCGCCCGATCTTCTACACGGGGGGCGGCGTCATCAATTCAGGGCCGCGCGCCTCCGCGGCCCTGCGCGAGCTCGCGCGGCTCACCGGCTACCCGGTCACCTCGACGCTGATGGGGCTCGGGGCCTACCCGGCCTCGGATCGCCAGTTCCTCGGCATGCTCGGCATGCACGGCACCTACGAGGCGAACCACGCGATGCATGATTGCGACGTCATGATCGCGATCGGGGCCCGGTTCGACGATCGCATCACGGGCCGGCTCGACGCGTTCTCGCCGGGATCGCGCAAGATCCACGTCGATATCGACCCTTCCTCGATCTCCAAGAACGTGAAGGTCGAGATCGGCATCGTGGGCGATTGCACGGACGTGCTGGAGGAGATGGTCCGCGTCTGGCGCGAGACGCGGCCCGCGATCGACCATCCCGCGCTCGCCGAATGGTGGCGATCGATCGAGGGCTGGCGCGGGCGCGATTGCCTGCGCTACCGCCCGTCCGAGACGGTCATCAAGCCGCAATACGCGATCCAGCGCCTCTTCGCGGCGTCCCGCGGCCATGAGACCTACGTGACGACCGAGGTCGGCCAGCACCAGATGTGGGCCGCGCAGTATTTCGGCTTCGACGACCCGAACCGCTGGATGACCTCCGGCGGCCTCGGCACGATGGGCTACGGCCTGCCGGCCGCGATCGGCACGCAGCTCGCGCATCCGGGCGCACTCGTCGTCGACATCGCCGGAGAGGCGTCGATCCTCATGAACATGCAGGAGATGTCGACCGCCGTGCAATACCGGCTGCCGGTCAAGATCTTCATCCTCAACAACCAGTATATGGGGATGGTGCGACAATGGCAGGAGCTTCTGCACGGCAGCCGCTACTCGCAGAGCTACTCCGAATCGCTGCCCGACTTCGTGAAGCTCGCGGACGCCTACGGGGGCGTCGGGATGCGCTGCTCGGACCCCGACGCGCTCGACGACGCGATTGCCGAGATGATCGCGATCGACCGGCCGGTCATCTTCGACTGCGTGGTCGACAAGACGGAGAACTGCTTCCCGATGATCCCGTCCGGCAAGGCGCATAACGAGATGCTGCTGAACGACTATCTCGGCGAGGCGGGGGGCGAGGACCTCGGCTCCGTCATCTCGGCGGAGGGCAAGATGCTGGTGTGAGCGGGCCGCCTCGGCGGCAGCTCAGCGGATCGGCAGGCGGCTCGCGCTGCGCACCAGCTCGGACGTGACGTTGCTGGTCGCGACCAGCCGTCCGAGGTCGAGATGGACCTTGCCGATCCCCTCCTTCGCCTGGACGAGCTCGCCCTGGCTGCCGACCGCGAGGCGTTGCAATTCGGCGATCGTACCGATGAGCAGCCCGAGCCGGTTGTAGATCCCGAGCGCCACGCAGACGAGCGCCGTCCCGATGATGGCGAGGACGAGGAGCGCGAACGGGATCACGGACGGGAACATGGATGCGAGAATGCCTGTCTCGCGCCGCTTCGACAAGGCGCAACCGCGATGTAGCGGGCCTTTTTGACGGCCGGACGACGCCGGATCAGGCGCGTCGCGGCGTCTCGTCGCGGACCGGCTCGTCGGGCTTGGCGTCGGCCTCCGAGGCTCCCGGCACGGTACCCGGTTTCGGAGCGTCCGGCTTCACGCGCTCGGCGGCATCCGGCGTCGCCTCCACCTCGGACGTCCCCGCGACATGCTTCGTGTCTGCCATCGTCCCTTTCCCGTGAACCCACGGAGAAACTGGCGAGGGGCTCTGCGGGTTGCGCCCGGGTCGGCGATCAGAACGCCAGCGCCTTCACCTGCCGGACGCCCGGCAGTCCCTGGATGGCGGCGAGCACCGCGTCCGGCACGATGCCGTCCACCTCCACTAAGGCGATGGCCTGGCCGCCCGGATGATCGCGCCCGAGCGCGAAAGTCGCGATGTTGACGCCCGCGTCGCCCAGCGTCGTGGCGAAGCGGCCGACGAAGCCCGGCTTGTCCTCGTTCGCCACGTAGATCATCGAGGGCGCGAACTCCGCATCGACCTTGAGGCCCTTCACGTCGACGATGCGGGGCTTGCCGTCCGAGAACACGGTGCCTGAGACGGAGCGCTCGCCCCGCCCGGTCTCGACCGTCACGGTGACGAGCGAATCGTAGTCGCCCTCCTGTTCCCGGGTCAGCTCCTCGACCACGATGCCGCGCTCGCGCGCGACCGAGGGCGCGGACACGACGTTGACGTCGGCCAGCATCGGCCGCAGCAGGCCCGCGACCGCCGCGCTCGTCAACGCCTTCGTCTTCATGCCCGCGACCTCGCCCTGATAGGTGACGCGCACGCTGGTCAGCCCCGTCTCGGTGAGCTGGCCCGCGAAGGAGCCGAGGCGTTCGGCGAGCGCGATGAAGGGGCGCAGCCGCGGCGCCTCCTCGGCGGTGATCGACGGGAAATTGACGGCGTTCGAGATCGCGCCCTTGAGGAGGTAGTCGGACATCTGCTCCGCCACCTGCAGCGCCACGTTCTCCTGCGCCTCGCTGGTCGCGGCCCCGAGATGGGGCGTGCAGATGACGTGCGGGTGCCCGAACAAGGCGTTCTCGGTCGCGGGCTCGGTCGTGAAGACGTCGAAGGCCGCGCCCGCGACGTGCCCCGAATCGAGCGCCGCGCGGAGCGCCGCCTCGTCGACGAGCCCGCCGCGCGCGCAATTCACGATCCGGACGCCCGGCTTCGCTCGCGCCAGGGTCTCGGCCGACAGGATGTTGCGCGTGCGGTCGGTCAGCGGCGTGTGCAGCGTCACGATGTCGGCGCGGGCGAGAAGCTCGTCGAGCTCGACCTTCTCGACCCCGAGGTCGAGCGCGCGGTCGGGCGAGAGGAACGGGTCGAAGGCCACCACCCGCATCTTCAGGCCGAGCGCGCGGTCGGCCACGATCGCCCCGATATTGCCGCAACCGATGATGCCCAGCGTCTTGCCGGTGATCTCGACGCCCATGAAGCGGTTCTTCTCCCAGCGACCCGCCTGCGTCGAGGCGTCGGCGGCCGGGATCTCGCGGGCGAGCGCGAACATCATGGCGATCGCGTGCTCGGCGGTCGTGATCGAGTTGCCGAAGGGCGTGTTCATGACGATCACGCCCCGCGCCGTCGCGGCCGGGATCTCGACGTTGTCGACCCCGATGCCGGCACGCCCGATCACCTTGAGCGCGGTCGCGCGCTCCAGGATCTTGGCCGTGACCTTGGTGGCGGAACGGATCGCGAGGCCGTCATAGTCGCCGATGACCGCGGCCAAGCGGTCCTTGTCCTTGCCGAGCGCCGGCTCGAAATCGACCGCGATTCCGCGGTCCCGGAAGATCTGCACGGCGGCGGGCGAGAGGGCGTCGGAGATGAGGACGCGGGGTGTGGACATGAGGAGCTTTCGTTGGGGAATGCCGGCGACCCCCGCCGTCGCCTCGTCCTGCGAGCTTGGCGAGAACTCTCTTCCTCCTCATCCTGAGGTGCCCCGCGCAGCGGAGCGCCGAAGGACGCACGACGTTCGTGCGTGCTTCGAGGCCGGCCGAAGGCCGGCACCTCAGCATGAGGAAGGAGGAGGTTGCTATCCTCGGTCAGACTCTCAGGAGAGGTGCTGTACCGGAGAGCTTCAAGCCGCCTTGGCGACGAGCTTCGCCGTCTCGGCCGCGAAGGCGTGATCGAGCCAGGGCGTCAGGGCCGCGAGGTCGGAGGTCTCGACCGTCGCGCCGCACCAGATGCGGAGCCCGGCCGGTGCGTCGCGATACGACGCGATGTCGTAGGCGACCCCCGCGGCGTCGAGCGAGGACGCGATGCCTTTCGCGACCGCCGCGATGGCGTCCGGTCCCTTCGCCACGATGTCGGGATCTTCGATGACGAGGCAGACGCTCGTGTTCGAGGCGGTCGCCGGGTCCTGCGCGAGGTTCGCCGCCCAGGAGGATCGCTCCGCCCAATCGAGGATCGTGCGGGCATTCGCGTCGGCGCGCGCGATCAGCGCGGAGAGGCCGCCCAGCCCCTTCGCCCATTCGAGCGCGTCGATGTAGTCCTCGACGCAGAGCATGGAGGGCGTGTTGATCGTCTCGCCCTGAAAGATGCCTTCGAGGAGTTTGCCGCCCTTGGTCATGCGGAAGATCTTCGGCATCGGCCAGGGCGGCACGTAGCTCTCGAGCCGCGCGACCGCGCGGGGCGAGAGCACCAGCATGCCGTGGCCGCCCTCCCCGCCCAGCGCCTTCTGCCAGGAGAAGGTCACGACATCGAGCTTGTCCCAGTCGAGGTCCTGCGCGAAGGCCGCCGACGTCGCGTCGCAGATCGCCAGACCTTCGCGATCGGCCGCGATCCAGTCCGCGTTCGGCACGCGCACGCCCGAGGTCGTGCCGTTCCAGGTGAAGACGACGTCGCGCGACCTCGTGTCGACACGCGCGAGGTCGGGCAGCTCGCCGTAACCCGCCTTGATGATGCGGGCGTCGCTCAGCTTCAGCTGCTTGGCGACGTCCGTAACCCAGCCCTCGCCGAAACTCTCCCAGGCGAGCATGTCGACGGGCCGGGGCCCCAGCAGAGACCACATCGCCATCTCGACCGCGCCCGTGTCCGAGGCCGGCACGATGCCGATGCGGTAGTCGGCCGGGACCTGCAGCACCTCGCGCGTCAAGTCGATCGCGCGCTTGAGCTTGGCCTTGCCGATCTTGGCGCGATGCGAACGGCCGAGCGCGGCGTCGGAGAGTGCGGAGGGAGTCCAGCCCGGCCGCTTGGCGCAGGGTCCGGACGAGAAGAAGGGCGCGCGCGGGCGCGTGTTCGGTTCGGTCATCGGTACTCCATCCTTCCAGATGGCAGCCCCTCGGTGGGAAGGGGTGGCCCGCCGCCGCGTATCTGCCCGAAGGCGGGTCGCGTCAACCGCACCGGGCGCGAGGCTGCGACGCGCTACTCGCGTCCGGGCGGGACGCGGTGCGTGTAGCGGTAGGCGGTCTCGAACCCGAGCGACCGGTAGAGCTGCTGGGCGATCTCGTTCGTCTCGCGCACCTGGAGGTAGCCCTGCGTCGCGCCCTGCTCGCGCCCCCAATTCAGCAACGCCCGCACGAGGCGGCGTCCGAGGCCGAGCCCGCGCAGGTGCGGCGCGATGACGATGTCGTAGAGCCCCACATAGCCGCGCTCCGCGACGGCGAGCCCCCAGGCGGCGTCCTCCTCGTCGACCGAGAGCGTCGCGAAGGCGGCGGGCTGGCGGATCAGCCGCACGATGCGGCCGAGCTTGTCCGCATTTGCCTTGTCGCCCCCGTAGGCGGCGGCCGCCGCCGCGATCCAGCGCGGCTTCGGGGCGGGCCCGATCCGGACCTCCTCGTCGCTCTCGAGGTCCAGCGACAGGTCGGTCACCATGACGAGCGACGGATCGTAGAGCTCGTACCCGAACGTGGCGAGCGCCGCATCGCAGCCTGGGTCCTCGGTCCCGGTCAGCCGGAAACAGGGCGCGACCCCGCGCGTCTCGAAGCATCCCGCGATATGCCGGATAAGGTGTGCGTCGAGGGTCGCGCCCGTCACGATCGGCGTCGCGGCGTTGGCGCGTTTCGAGTACCCCTCCGCGAAGCGCAGGAGCCAGCCCTCGCAGAGCTCCGTCTCGAAGCACGGCCAGGCATTCACGAGCCGGCTCTCCAGCGCCCCGATCAGGCCGGCCTCGTTCACTGCCCCGGCGCCTTCGCGGCGGAAGTCCTCGGCATGGGCCGCCAATCGGGCGGCGCCATCTCGAAGCCCGCGAACTCGAAGCCGGGCGCGACCGTGCACCCGACGAGCGTCCAGGCGCCGAGCGAGGTCGCGGTCTGCCAGTGGCCGGCCGGCACGACGAATTGCGGCCGCTGTCCGGCCGCGAGGTCGGGCCCGAGGCGGTGCGCGGAGGCGTCGTGGCCGTTCGGCGAGACCGTGATCACGAGCGGCGCGCCCGCGTAGTGGTGCCACGTCTCGGCGGAGTCGACGCGATGCCATTCCGAGGTCTCGCCGGCATCGAGCAGGTAGTAGATCGCCGTGGAGGCGGCGCGGCCGCCTGAGCCGCCCGGGTCGCGGAAGGTCTCGCGGTAGTGACCGCCCTCGGGATGGGGTTCGAGCCCCAAGAGGCGGATGACGTCGCGCGCAGCGAGCTGCTCGGCCAAGGGGTTAGAACCGGTTCTTCCACTGCCGCAGAGCCTCGAAGACCTCTCCGACACGCTTGCCCTCACGGTCGACCGACCGCGCGAGCGCCGGCTTGCCCGCGCGCAGGAACGGGTTCGTGGCCTTCTCGGCCCCGATCGTCGAGGGCACCATGAAGCGACCCTCCTGTCGGAGCGCCTCGGCCTCCCCGGCGCGCTCCTTCAGGGCGGCATTGTCCGGGTCGGCCGCGAGAGCGAACTTGGCGTTCGACATGACATAATCGTGGCCCGAATAGACCATCGCGTCGTCCGGCAGGGCGGCCAGCCGTTCCAGCGAGTGCCACATATCCGCGAAGGTGCACTCGCTCTCGTTCACCCGCCCGCAGCCGAGAGTGAACAACGTGTCGCCCGCGAAGAGGGCGCGGTCCCCGGCGAACCAGAACGACACGTGGTCGCGGCAATGCCCCGGCGTCTCCCACACGTGGCCGGAGAGCTCCCCCACCTTCACCGTATCGCCTTCCGCGATCGTCACGTCCGCATCGGGCACCTCGGCTTTAGCTTTCGCGGGCGCGACCACGCGGCAGCCGAAGCGGCGCTTCAGCGGCGGGATGCCCTGGACATGGTCGGCATGGCGATGGGTGACCAGGATGTCGGAGAGCGCCCAGCCGGTCTCCTCGAGCGCCGCCAGGACGGCCTTCTCCTCGGGCGCGTCGATCGCCGCGCAGGCCCCCGTCGCCGGACAGCGGATCAGCGCGCCGATATTGTCGTCGAGGCAGCGGAAGAGGTGGATCTCGGCGGGCATCTGCCAACTTTCTACTTGAGGCGGCCCCGCTATCATGCGCGGACCTGGGTGTGAACCGGCCGGACCGGGGATGTGCTTGCAACAACGCGCGAGGTGCCGACATGTCGCGGCGATCGTGTCGCGGCGTGGACCGGACATCGTGCGGGAGGTCGGAGGAGGATGAGCGTCGACGTCAAGGACCAGCTCGCCTTCTACGCGAGTCCGCTCGGGATGGTGGCGCGCCGCTACGTGGGACGGGCAATCGACCGGTTCTGGCCTGATCTCTCGGGGCGCGACGTCCTCGGGCTCGGCTACGCGATCCCCTATCTCGACACCGTGGGCCAGCGCCGACGCGCCCTCGCGTTCATGCCGGCTGGACTCGGGGTCGTGCGATGGCCGGGCGAGGCAGGATCGCGCTCGACCCTCGTCGACCCGCTGATGCTGCCGCTGCCGGACGGCGCGTTCGATCGCGTGCTCGTGGTGCACGCGCTGGAGACCGTGTCCGACCCCGCGGAGCTCCTGCGGGAGGTCGCCCGGGTCCTCGCGCCGGGCGGGCGCGTCCTCCTCGTCTGTCCGAACCGTCGCGGGCTCTGGGCCCGGCTCGACACCACGCCCTTCGGCTACGGGCAGCCCTTCAGCCGGTCGCAGCTGCGCAACCTCATGCGAGGAGCCTCCCTCGCGCCTGAACGATGGGCGGAGACGCTCTACATGCCGCCGCTCGCAAGCCGGCTGCTTCTGCGCAGCGCCTCGGCCTGGGAGGCGCTCGGCAATCGATTGTCTCTCCCGTTCGCCGGGATGCATGTCGTCGAGGCGGCACAGCTCTTGCTGCGGCCGGAGCCGGTGAGGGTAGCGACACGCGCCGTCCGGCATCGTCCGGCGCTCGTCCCCGCGACGGCCGCCATCCGGGCTCGTGCTGCACCGCACTAGACAATAGAACTGCCCGGTTCTATCAAGATCCATTCAAACCTGGACGCTGGATGGACGGGCTCGTCGAAGAGGGTTGGCGGGAAGAGAGGCGCGGGCGGATGCTCGCCGCCGCCTCCCGCGTCTTCGCGCTCCGATCGTTCGACGCCGTCTCCATGGACGAGATCGCCCAGGAGGCAGGTGTCGGCAAGCCGACGCTCTATCGGTACTTCGCCGGCAAGGAAGAGCTGTTCTCCGAAGTCTTCGTCGCAGCGCTCGACGATCTCGAACTCCGCCTGACCCGCGTCATCGGTCGCGCGGACCCGGTCGAGGTTCGCATCCGTGACCTCGTGCGCGAGATCATCCCGACCTTCCACGACCACCTCGTGTCGCCCCGCATGATGGGCGACACCACCGGATTCGCGGACCGCTCCAAGCGCCGGATCTTCCGGGAACGCCGAGCCCGGATCGGACGCGCCTTCGCGGTCGTGATCGAGGCGGGCGCGCGCAGCGGGAGCGTGCGCGAGGTCGATGGCGACGCGGTGGCCCAGCTCGTGATCGGCATGATCTGGAGCGCGGCCGCGACCGGCATGTCAGACGCTGCCGCGACCGAATCCATCGCGGACCTCGTGTTGCACGGCATCCTGGCACGGGACGGGCACGATACGGCCTCCCCACCCGCCCCGGCACGTCCCGTCTCCGGCACCCTTTCGAGAGCGACCCCCTGATGCGCCGTACCCTCGTACTTCTCGTGCTCGCCTGCGCGGTCGCCGCGCTCTGGTGGAAGCGCGACGACGCCCGGCGCCTCGTGGTCGAGAAGCTGCCCTCCACGGCGGCCTATCTCGAACCCGAGAACAACCCCGCCGCAGCGGCCCCGGTCCGGCGCGTTGCCGCGGTGCCGGTCTCCGTGGCTCCGGTCGAGGTGAAGCGGCTGCCGGTCACGGTCGACGCGGTCGGCACGGTCCAGGCGGTCGCGTCGATTCAGATCAAGTCGCGCATCGACAGCGAGATCGTCGAGATCGCCGTCAAGGAAGGCGCGTTGGTGAAGGAGGGCGACCTCCTGGTCCGGCTCGACTCACGAACGATCAGGGCCCAGCTCGCCCAGGCGGCCGCGACGGTGATGAAGGACAAGGCGCAGATCGAGCAGCTGCGGCGCGACCTCGCGCGCGCCGAGGATCTCCTGTCGAAGCGCATCACGAGCGAGGTGCAGCGCGACACGGCCGCCACCAGCGTGAAGGTGCAGGAGGCGCAGCTCGCGGCCGACGAGGCGCAATCCGACAATCTCAAGGCGGCGCTCTCCTATACCGAGCTGCGCGCACCGGTCTCGGGCCGCATCGGATCGATCCCGCTGAAGGTCGGGACGGCGGTCCGGCTGGCGGACGGACAGCCGATCACGACTGTCAACCAGATCGATCCGATCTACGTCTCCTTCGCGGTGCCGCAATCGGTCTTCCTCGATCTCAGGACGGCGCTCGCGGCCGGCACCGTCCGGGTGGACGCGAAGAACGGCCGCGAGGTCGTGTCCGGCACGATCGCGTTCGTGGAGAACACGGTCGATCTCGCGACCGGGACCGTGCTCGCGAAGGCGGTCTTCCCCAACGCGAAGGAGCTTCTCTGGCCGGGCGGTTTCGTGACCGTCCAGGCCGTGCTCGGCATGGAAGCCGCGGCCGTCACCGTCCCATCGACATCGGTGCAGCTCGGCCAGCGCGGGCCCTACGTGTTCGCTGTTCGCGACGGGCGCAAGGCGGAGCTCGTGCAGGTCACGGTGGCGCGCATTGTGGGCGCGGACAGCGTGATCTCGCAGGGGCTGAAGGTCGGCGAGCAGGTCGTCACCGACGGCCAGTTGCGGCTCGTCGACGGCGCCGTCGTGCAGGTGCAGGCGACCGGCGAGGGTGTCGCGAAGCGAACCGACGATGCTTCCTCGGCGGCTCGCCGGGGATGATGAACCAGATCGACGCGTGGCGCGGGCGTCGGACCCGACGCGGTCCGCCGGAGGCTTGAGATGCTGTCGGAACTCTGCATTCGACGTCCCGTGATGACCATCCTCCTGATGGTGGCGATCGTCATGGGCGGCCTGTTCGGCTATCGGCAGTTGCCGGTGGCGGCCGTGCCGCGCGTCGACTTTCCGACGATTCAGGTCTCGGCGCTGCTCCCAGGTGCGAGCCCCGAGACGATGGCCTCCTCGGTGGCGTCGATCCTGGAGAAGCAGTTCTCCTCGATCGCTGGCGTGTCCTCGATGACGTCGACCTCCATCCTCGGGCAGAGCTCGATCGTGCTCCAGTTCGACCTGAACCGGTCGATCGACGGGGCGGCGCTGGACGTGCAATCCGCGATCTCGGGGGCGCAACGGCGCCTGCCCGTCGAGATGACGACGCCTCCGAGCTTCCGGAAGGTCAATCCGGCCGATCAGCCCATCCTGTTCATGGCGGTCTCCTCGGACCAAGCCCGCCTCTCGGACGTCGACCGGTTCGCGCAGTCGAACATCGTTCCGCGCCTCTCGACGCTGCCCGGCGTGGCGCAGGTCCTCGTGTTCGGCACCCAGAAATACGCCGTGCGCGTGCGGGCAGACCTGAACCAGCTCGCCTCGCGCGGCTTGAGCCTCGCGGACATGCAGGCCGCGCTCGCGACCGCGAATTCCTCGAAGCCCGTCGGCTCGATGGACCAGGGCGCCCGCACGTCGATCCTCGACGCCACAGGTCCGATCATGCGCGCGGCCGACTACATGCCGATCGTGGTCGCGTGGCAGAACGGCGCGCCGGTCCGTATCGCGGATCTCGCGACCGCGGTCGACGGCGTGGAGAACGACAAGGTCGCGAGCTGGCTCAACGGCAACCGCGCCATCATCCTGGCGGTCCAGCGTCAACCCGATGCCAATACGGTCGAGGTCGTGGATCGGGCGAAGGCGCTGCTGCCCTCGATCCGGGCGGAACTCCCGGCGGGCGTGTCGATCGACATCCAGAACGACCGCTCCGTGTCGATCCGCAACGCGGTCGAGGATGTCGAATTCACGCTCGCCCTCTCGATGCTGCTCGTGATCCTGGTGATCTACCTCTTCCTGCGCTCGGTGCGGGCGACCATCATCCCGGCCATCGCGCTCCCGATCTCGCTCGCGGGCACCTTCGGGGGCATGTACGCGCTGGGGCACTCGATCGACAACATCTCGCTTCTCGCCCTCACGCTCTCGGTCGGCTTCGTGGTCGACGACGCGATCGTGATGCTCGAGAACATCATGCGGCACGTCGAGGACGGGCAGGCGCCCTACCCCGCCTCGCTGATCGGCTCGCGCGAGGTCGGCTTCACCATCCTCTCGATGACGGTTTCGCTGGTCGCGGTGTTCATCCCGGTCCTCTTCATGGGAGGGGTCGTCGGGCGCATGTTCTCCGAGTTCGGGCTCGTCATCTCGATGGCGATCATCCTGTCGGGCATCGTCTCGCTGACGCTGACGCCGATGCTGTGCTCGCGCCTGCTCAAGTCCATCGATCATCACGAGCGCCACAACTTCGTGCTGCGCGGCTTCGAGGCCGGCTTCACCGCGTTGACGCGGGGCTACGGCTGGGCGTTGCGAAAGGTCGTGGCGGTGCCCGCGATCATGCTCGCGATCACGGTCGGCACCTTCGCGATCACATACGTGCTCTACCGCGACATCCCGAAGGGCTTCTTCCCGACCGAAGACAACGGGTTGCTCGTCGCCTCAACGCTGGGTCCGGACGACGCGTCCTTCGACGCGATGGTGGCGCGCCAAGCTGAGCTCGCCCGCGTCGTGCGCCAGGATCCCGACGTCACATCCCTGATGTCGACGGTCGGCGGCGGGGGGCCGGCTTCGACCACGAATTCTGGCCGCCTCTTCGTGACGCTTCGCGAGAAGCCGGAGCGCAAGACGGACGCGCTCGGCGTCATCGCGCGTCTGCGGCGCGCGACCGCCGCTGTGCCCGGCATCAACGCTTATTTCCAGCCCATCACGTCGATCAACATCGGGGCCGTCCAGTCGCGCAGCCAATACCAGTACACGCTGCAATCGACCGATCTCGAAGGCCTGCGCAAGTTCGCGCCCCTGCTTCAGCAGCGGATGGGCAGCATTCCGGGCGTGGTGGATGTGAATTCCGACCTGCAGATGCGGGCGCGCACGGCTTACATCGACATCAACCGCGACCTCGCGGCCCGGCTCGGCGTCACGGTCGACCAGGTGCGCGACCTGTTCTACTCGGCCTTCGGGACCCGTCAGGTCTCGACCATCTACGCGCCCGAGGACACCTATCAGGTGATCCTGGAGGCGGACCAGTCCTACGCGTCCGCGAACGAGATCCTACGCAAGCTGACGTTGAAGACGCCGGGCGGGGGCGCGATCCCGCTCGATTCCGTCGCGACCCTGCGCGAGCTCCCCACCGCGCTGACCGTCAACCATCTGGCACAGCTCCCGGCCGTCACGATCTCCTTCAACCTCGTCCCGGGAGTGGCACTGTCCCAGGCGGTCTCGGGCATCGAGGCGGCGAGCCGCGAGATCGGGATGCCGACGCAGATCCAGACGAGCTTCCAGGGCACGGCGCAGCTCTTCCAGGAGGCGCTCGCCAACCAGGGCCTGCTGCTCTTCGCGGCGGTGCTCGTGATCTACATCATCCTCGGCGTCCTCTACGAGAGCTTCATCCATCCGCTGACGATTCTGTCCGGCCTGCCGGCGGCCGGCATCGGGGCGCTGCTCACCCTCAAGCTGTTCGGCATGGATCTGAGCGTCATCGCGATGATCGGCATCGTGATGCTGATCGGGATCGTGAAGAAGAACGCGATCATGATGGTGGATTTCGCGGTCGAGCGTCGCCGGCACGGCGTCGGCGCGCGCGACGCCATCGTGGAGGCGGCATTGCTGCGCTTCCGTCCCATCATGATGACGACCTGCGCGGCGGTGCTCGGCGCCATGCCGATCGCGATCGGCATCGGGGCGGGTGCGGAGCTGCGCCAGCCGCTCGGCCTCGCGGTGGTCGGCGGGCTGCTCATGTCGCAGCTCCTGACGCTGTTCATCACGCCCGTGGTGTACATTCTCTTCGAGGGCCTGACCGCGCGACGCGCCCCGGAGCCGGTCCATATGCCGGCTGCCGTCCCGGCCGAGTAAGCGGAACATCGCCGTACACAGCCCGTTCACTTGATCACCTCCACGCGTCAGGCATGGTCGGCTTCGGGCAGCCGGATTGACGGCAGACAGAGAGAGATACGATGAGGAACGTCACCAAACTTCTGGGTACCGGATTGATCGGCCTGGCCGTCGTCGGGCTCGTCGTACCGGCGGCTTCTGCGAATGAGCGTACCGGACCGGCTCTGGATCGCGCCCACGTGCAATCGTTTCCAGGCGAGAGCTTCTCGCAGTACTACGGCGGACGGCGCTACTATGGCGGCCGTGGGTATCGCTACGGTCGGCGCGGGTACGGCGGCGGTGCAGTCGCGGCGGGCGTGATCGGCGGGCTCGCGGTGGGAGCCCTCGCGGGTGCGGCCATCGCGGGCTCGCAACCGGCACCGGCCTACGGCTA
>CAHJXE010000050.1 GCA_903644085.1 Hyphomicrobiales bacterium | reverse complement strand
GGCCCGACGCGACCACGAGGTCGGGCCAGGGCGGCCTGAGCGGGGAGCCCGGCCGGCCGGGACCCTCGCGCGGATCGATCGGGCCGCGCGGCATCAGCCATGAATAGGGTGCTCGCGGTGCGATCCGCCTCGTGTCGTGCAACACGCCCAGCGCCTCCACGATCCCGAGGCAGGGCGCCTCGTCACCCGCCTTGCCGTCGCTCAAGACCCAGGCGACGAGGCCCGCAGGCAGCGAGATCCCAGCCGGTCTCGCGTCGATCTCACGTGAGATCGCGCTTGATCCATGCCGCAAAGGTGCGTGTCAGGCCGACCACGCGGCGCTGCTCGTCGTTCGGCAGGTAATAGGCGCCGGCGGCGTTCGCCGGCAGGGCGATCACGTGGTGGATGCTCGTGACGACCTGCCCGCCCGGGCCGATCACGCTCGCGTCCCCTTCGAGATAGTCGTTGTTCGTGCCGTTGCCGGAGCCGCCGCCACCCCCGCCGCCTCCGCCGCCGCTGTCGCCCCCTTCGCCGCCCGCATAGGCGTTGAGTGAGAGCGCCTCGAAGCGCACCACGAGGCGGTTGCCGCCCGGCACCCCGATCGCGGCGAACTCGCGATAAGCGGCTTGCTGGATGAGGTCGGCGGTCGGCCCGAGTCCGATCGCGCGAAGGTGCGTCACATCGACGACCAGACCCTGCGCAGGCGCGGCACGGCGCGGCGCAGGGCGGGCGGTGGACGGAAGGGGAGCGAAGCTGCCCACCGCGACGAGCGCAGCGAGAGCCGGGCGAGCGAGACGTGCGGCGATCATGTCGGACCTACTGAAGACGTGATCCGGAGATGGTGACGCTCCGGCCCTGTGTCGAGACCCGGATCCGGTCCGTTCGTCCGTCTTAGCACGGGCCCGGGCGGCAACCTGCGGATCGCTCACGCGTTGGGGCGCACATCACACAAGGAATTGCGCCTCATGTTCTTACGTATCGACAAGCTTCAGGCCGAGTTGCCGGCGCCCAAGCAGAAAGACCCGAACGCGGCTGCCGCGCTTCAGGAACTTCTCGGAGGCAAATACGGCGAGATGTCCACCCTCGGGAACTACATGTTCCAGAGCTTCAACTTTCGCAGCAAGGCGAAGCTGCGTCCGTTCTACGAGCTCGTCGCGAGCATCACGGCCGAAGAACTGGGCCATATCGAGCTCGTGTCGAACGGCGTCGCGATGCTGGCGAACGGCCCCGACAACGACGGCGACGAGACGGATGGCGGCGACATCTCCGGTGCGCCCATGGCGGCCATGAAGGATATCCGGCTCGCCGCGTCCTTCCTGTCGAACGGTGGCGGTGCCACGCCGGTGAACAGCAACGGCGCGTCCTGGAACAACGACTTCGTGACGACGAGCGGCAACGTCGTGACCGACCTCCTGCACAACTTCCACCTGGAATGCGGCGCGCGCCTTCACAAGCTGCGGGTCTACGAGACCCTGTCCGACCCGACGGGCCGCGAGGTCTGCGGCTACCTCCTCGTGCGCGGCTCCGTCCACGCCCACGCCTACGCGCTCGCGCTGAAGCAGATCACCGGGGTGGCGATCGAGCAGATGCTGCCGACGCCGAACATCAACCTCGACAAGATCCCGGAATGTCAGAAGTACCTCCAGGAGGGGTCGCATCGCCGGCTCTACACCTTCAGCCCGAAGGACTACACGCACATGTCGGGCATCTGGGGCGGCGGCGAGATGGCGCTCCCGGGTGACCCGCCGGGCGAGCTCGAGGTGGTCGAAGGCCACCCCGACGGCGGCAAGATCCACCAGCTCACGGGCGTTCCGTCGGCCTTCACGCCGGATTACGCGCCGGAGGAGATGTTCGAGATCGCCAAGAAGCTGACCAAAAAGGCGCGCTGACGCCCGACAGATACGCCGAATGCGTATGCCGCCCCGGTCTCGTGCCGGGGCGGAGATCATCGGAGACCAGGCGGCGCGACCCTACGTCAGGTATTCCCCCGCTGGACGATTGAGACCGAGGTGCTAGGTCTCGTGGCACGAGGAGGTGAGCCGGCCCATCGTTGTGGGCGCGCGATCACCAACGGACGATGTGCCTGCATGACACGACAGCCTGACACGCCGCAGAACCTGGCCGAATCCCGTCAGCACGCGCAGCGGATCATCGCCGAGATCGGCGGCACCGATGACGGGACGGATCCCTTCGTGGCGGCCGTGCGAGCGACCCGGATGCCGATGATCATCACGAATCCGCGATTGCCCGACAACCCGGTCGTGTTCGCGAACGACGCGTTCTGTCGGCTCAGCGGCTATCGGCGTGACGAGATCGTCGGGCGCAACTGCCGCTTCCTGCAGGGGCCGCAGACCGACCGCGATACCGTTCGACGCATACGCGCGGCGGTCGACGCGGTCGAGTCGATCGAGATCGATATCCGCAATCACCGCAAGAGCGGCGAGACGTTCTGGAACCGCCTTCTCATGGCGCCGGTTCGGGACGCCGCGGGTGAGCTCGCCTACTTCTTCGCGAGTCAGGTCGACGTCACGATCGAGCGCGAGCGGCTGAGCAATCTCGAGAGCGACAATGCCGCGCTCATGGCCGAGCTCGCGGATCGCCTGAACGTCCAGTTGGACCGCGAGCGCGAACTCCATTTCACCCTGGAGGCGGGGCGTTTCGGCGCCTGGTCGCTCGATCTCGAATCCTACCATCTCACGACGTCTCCGACGTGCCGGACGAATTTCGGCCGCGAGTCGGACCATCCGATGAGCTACGACGACCTTCGCGCGCAGGTCCATCCGGACGACCGGGCCAGGATGGAGGACGCGGTCGCACATTCGATCTCCACGAAGACCGATTACGACATCGATTACCGCGTCTCATCGCCGGACGGCCAGGTGCGCTGGGTCGGCATCCGGGGCCGTCCGGACTACGCTCACGACGGTACGCCGCGGCGCATCACCGGCGTGTCGCTCGACATCACCGAGGCGAAACGCCAGGAGCGCATGCGCCAGGCGCTGATCGATCTCTCGGACGTGTTCCGGGACGTCGACGACACGGCGGACCTCTCCTTCGCGGCCGCCGAGATCCTCGGACGCACCCTGGACGTCAGCCGGGCCGGATACGGGACGGTGGCCCCCGTGGCGGAGACCATCACGGTCGAGCGCGACTGGAACGCGCCCGGGATCGCGAGCCTCGCGGGCACGCTGCGGTTCCGCGATTACGGCTCCTATATCGAGGACCTGAAGCGTGGCGAGACGGTGGTGTTCGCCGATGCCGAGACGGATCCGAGGGCGGCGGCGGGCGCGGATGCGCTCAAGGCGATCAGTGCGCAGTCCGTCGTGAACATGCCGATCATGGAGCAGGGCGGGATCGTCGCGATCTTCTACCTCAATCACGCGACGGCTCGTGCCTGGCCGGACGACGAGATCGCCTTCCTGCGCGACGTCGCGGACCGGACCCGCATGGCGGTCGAGCGTCGTCGAGCGGAGCAGGATCTCGCGGCGCTCACCGCGTCTCTCGAACAGCAGGTCGCCGATCGGACCGCCGAGCTGATGTCGGCCGAGGATGCCCTGCGCCAGTCGCAGAAGATGGAGGCGGTCGGGCAGCTGACGGGCGGCGTCGCGCACGATTTCAACAATCTCCTGACCGTCATCCGCTCCTCGGTCGACCTCATGCGCCGTCCCGACCTCCCCCAGGAACGGCGCAGCCGCTACCTCGAGGCGATATCGGATACCGTCACGCGCGCCACCAAGCTGACGGGCCAGCTCCTGGCCTTCGCACGGCGCCAGGCTCTCATGCCCGAGACGTTCGACGTCGGGCGCAGCGTCCAGTCGATCGGGGAGATGATCGGCACGCTGACGGGCTCGCGCATCGCGGTCGACATGGAGGTGGAGACCGAGCGCCACTACATCCACGCCGACCCGGCGCAGTTCGATACCGCGATCGTCAACATGACGGTCAACGCGCGCGACGCCATGAGCGGCGAGGGCCGCGTCACCATCACGGTCGGGCACGCGAACGTCATCCCGGCGGCGCGTTCGCACGCTCCCGTACGGGGCAACTTCGTCGCCGTGTCGATCGCGGACGAGGGCACCGGGATCGCGCTCGACAACCTGGAGCGGATCTTCGAGCCCTTCTTCACCACCAAGGGCGTGGGACAGGGCACGGGACTCGGCCTCAGCCAGGTCTTCGGCTTCGCCAAGCAGTCGGGCGGCGAGGTACGGGTCGACAGCAAGGTCGGGCGCGGGACCACGTTCACGCTCTACTTCCCGAGCGCCAAGCCGCCGGATGCGGTTTCACCGGCTGACAGCGAACTCGCGCCGACGATCGACGGCAACGGCGCCTGCGTGCTGGTCGTGGAGGACAACGCCGACGTCGGGCAGTTCGCCACGCACTCGCTCGGCGAGCTCGGCTATTCCAGCGTCTGGACATCCAACGCCGCCGACGCGCTCTCGGAACTCGCGGTGGATCCGGGCAGGTTCGACGCCGTGTTCTCGGACGTGGTGATGCCGGGCATGAGCGGCGTCGAGCTCGGGCGCGAGGTCCGGCGGCTCTACCCGGACCTGCCCGTCATCCTGACCAGCGGCTACAGCCACGTGCTCGCGCAGAACGGCGCGGAGGGTTTCGACCTCCTGCACAAGCCCTACTCGATCGACCAGCTCTCGCGGCTGCTGGGCAAGGTCGCGCATCACAAGGCACGCGGAGCGGGGTAGGCGCGATCAACCCGACGAGGATCACGTGATCGCTCGGCTTGGCCCGTATTCGAGCGACGCCGTGACAACCTCGGCTTCCAGCAACGAATGGTCCGCCATAATCTCCTCCCGGGACCCCAAATCTCCTCCCGGGACCCTGTGGCGAGAAAATCGAGCACGTCCTTGGCGCGGACGCGTCGGCCGCGAAGGTACGCACGCTCGCCGCATTGCTCCCGATCGACCGATCCGGCGAGCTTACGTCATGCCGACCTCCCGCGCGTCGGCGCCGTTCTGCCGCGACTGCGCGTCTACCGGAACGCCACCTCGACGATCTCGTAGGACTTGCCGCCGCCCGGCGTCACGACCTCGACCGTGTCCCCGACGCCCTTGCCGATGAGCGCGCGGGCGACGGGCGACGAGATCGAGACGCGGCCCGACTTCACGTCGGCCTCGGGGTCCCCCACGATCTGGTAGATCCTCTCCTGCTCGGTATCCTCGTCGATGAGCTTCACGGTCGCGCCGAACTTGACCTTGTCGCCGGAGAGCTTGGAGATGTCGATGATCTCGGCGCGCGAGATCATGGATTCGAGCTCCAGGATCCGGCCCTCGTTGAGCGACTGGTTCTCCTTGGCGGCATGGTACTCGGCATTCTCGGAGAGGTCGCCGTGCGCGCGCGCCTCCGAGATGGCCTCGATGATGCGCGGGCGCTGGACCTGCTGGCGCTCCTTCAGCTCCTGCTCCAGGGCCGTGAAACCCGGTCCCGTGATCGGCAACTTGTCCATCTGTCCGTCTCGTCAAAAGGGAGTTCCGCCGAGCGGATCCGCCCGGCCTCCCGGCCGCCTGAGGTGTAACGATCGTGCGGCGCGCGCGTCTCGATTGATCCGCGAGACAGGCCTCGATGCCCTCCGCAGCCGCCGTCACCGGGCGAGTGTGATGCAGCGTGTCGGCTTCCGCAAGAGGGTGACGGATCTCCGACGCTACGCCTGGCCGTCCGGTGCCCATCTGCGCGGCGGCGTCCCCCCGCAGACGAACGTCGTAGCTCGTCTTGAGCCTCGATGCAGACGTTGTGCATGATCTGAACGCTGGAGCAGCACTCGCGGCGTCGAAACCACGTCTCGCGACGATCGCATCGATCCGTCGCTGGAAGTTGCCGGTCAACCGGTTGCGCGCTACTCGTGATCGGGACGATGTGGTGATCAGATGCCGCGTAGCCTGACGACGGACGGTCTCGACAAATTCCGGCGCTACCGCGAAACCCGCCGGGCTCGCGGACTGAGATTGCTGCGTATCTGGGTGCCCGATCCGAACGCGCCGGGGTTTCGGGACGAGGCTTCACGACAGGCGGCGTTGCTGCGGGGGGTGCCCGAGGAGCACGAGGCGCTCGACTTCATCGAAGCTGTCGCAGATTGGAGCGATCCCGGCGCGGGACGCGCGCGGGGGTGAGACGCGGCGATCTGATCACCGTTGCGGTGAGCGGCGACTACGGGAAGGCGCGGCCAGCGTTGGTGATACAGTCCGACCGGCTGGACGAGACCGATAGTGTACTCGTCTGCCTGCTGACGACCACCCTGCGACCGGCGCCACTCTACCGGCTGGCAGTTCCGGCCGGTGCCGAGACGGGCCTGAGAGAGTCTTCGCAGATCATGGTGGACAAGATCGTCGCTGTCCGGCGGGACCGTTGCGGCGCGCCGATCGGCCGGGTCGCGGACGACACGATGCTTGCCCTAAGCCAGCAGATCGCATTCGTCGTCGGCCTTGCCGACTGAGCCCTGCGGAGGTCACCCGAAGTAATCCTGCAGCGGGCGCACCTCCAGCTCGCCCGCGAGATAGGCCTCGATGCCCTCCGCGGCCGCGGCCGCGCCCGCGAGCGTCGTGTAGTAGGGCACCTTCTGGAGAAGGGCGGCGCGGCGCAGCGAACGTGAATCGGAGAGCGCGCCCGCACCCTCCGTGGTGTTGAAGACGAGCTGGACGTCGCCGTTCTTGATGGCGTCGACGACGTGCGGGCGGCCCTCCAGCACCTTGTTGATGGTGGAGGCCGGGACGCCGTTCGCCGTGAGGAAACGCGTCGTGCCGCGCGTCGCCACGATCGCGAAGCCGAGTTCGTGCAGCCGGCGCATGGCGGGCAGGATGCGCTCCTTGTCGCCGTCGCGCACCGAGACGAAGACCGTGCCGCCGCGCGGCACCGCGGTGCCCGAGCCCAGCTGCGATTTCGCGAAGGCGACGCCGAACGAGCGGTCGAGCCCGATCACCTCGCCGGTGGAGCGCATCTCGGGGCCGAGCAGCACGTCGACCCCGGGGAAGCGCGCGAAGGGGAACACCGCCTCCTTGACGCCGATATGGCCGAGCTCGCGCTTCACCAGGCCGAAGGACGCGAGGCTCTCGCCCGCCATGACCCGGGCCGCGATCTTGGCGATCGGCTCACCGATGACCTTCGCGACGAACGGCACGGTGCGCGACGCGCGCGGGTTCACCTCCAGCACGTAGATCTCGCCGTCCTTGATCGCGTACTGCACGTTCATGAGGCCGCCGACCTCGAGCGCCAGCGCGAGCGCGGTCGTCTCGCGCTCCAGCCGGGCCACGATGTCGGGCGAGAGCGAGCGTGGCGGCAGCGAGCAGGCGCTGTCGCCCGAATGGATGCCCGCCTCCTCGATATGCTCCATGATGGCGGCCACGAACACGTCGCGCCGGTCGCACAGCGCGTCGACATCCACCTCGATCGCGTCGGAGAGGTAGCGGTCGAAGAGCAGCGGGTTCTGGCCGAGCACCGTGTTGATCTGCCCGGTCTTGTCGTTCGGGTAGCGCGACTTCACGTCGGAGGGGATCAGCGAGGGCAGCGTGCCGAGCAGGTAGTCCGCGAATTGCGCCTCGTCGCGGATGATCGCCATCGCGCGTCCGCCGAGCACGTAGGAGGGGCGCACCACGAAGGGCAGGCCGAGGTCGAATGCCACGAGCCGCGCCTGCTCGACCGAGTACGCGATGCCGTTCTTCGGCTGCTTCAGCCCGAGCTTGTCGAGGAGCCGCTTGAACCGGTCGCGGTCCTCCGCGAGGTCGATCGCGTCCGGCGTCGTGCCGAGGATCGGCACGCCGGCGCGCTCCAGGGTCTTCGCGAGCTTGAGGGGCGTCTGCCCGCCGAACTGCACGATGACGCCGTGGAGCGTGCCGGCCCGGCGCTCGGCCGCCACGATCTCCAGCACGTCCTCGCCCGTCAGCGGCTCGAAATAGAGCCGGTCGGAGGTGTCGTAATCGGTCGAGACGGTCTCAGGGTTGCAGTTGACCATGATCGTCTCGTACCCGGCCTCCGTCAGCGCGAAGCACGCGTGGCAGCAGCAATAATCGAACTCGATGCCCTGGCCGATGCGGTTCGGCCCGCCGCCGAGGATCATGACCTTCTTCGCGTCGGTCGGGCGCGCCTCGTCCGCCATCGTGCCCGCGAAGGGCGGCGCGTAGGTCGAGTACATGTAGGCGGTCGGGGACGCGAACTCGGCCGCGCAGGTGTCGATGCGCTTGAAGACGGGCCGGACGTCGAGCCGGTGGCGCAAGGCCGTCACCTCCGCCTCGCCTTGCCGCGTCAAGACCGCGAGCCGCGCGTCGGAGAAGCCCGCGGCCTTGAGGGAGCGGAACGCGCCCGGCGTCGTCGGGAGCCCGTGCGCGCGCACCTTGGCCTCCAGGTCGACGATGCCCTGCAACTGCTCCAGGAACCAGCGGTCGATGCGGCAGGTCTCGTAGACCTCGTCGTGGCTCCAGCCCAAGCGCAGCGCCTGCGCGACCTGGAGCAGCCGGTCCGGCGTCGGGGTGCCGAGCGCGGCCTTGACGGCGTTGCGGTCGTCGCCGCGGCCTAAGCCCTCGATCTCGATCTCGTCGAGCCCGGTCAGCCCCGTCTCCAGCGAGCGCAGCGCCTTCTGCAGGGACTCGGGGAAGGTCCGGCCGATCGCCATCGCCTCGCCGACGCTCTTCATCGCGGTGGTGAGCGTAGGCTCCGCGCCCGGGAACTTCTCGAAGGCGAAGCGCGGGATCTTCGTCACCACGTAGTCGATCGTCGGCTCGAAGGAGGCCGGGGTCGCGCCGCCCGTGATGTCGTTCTCGATCTCGTCCAGCGTGTAGCCGACCGCCAGGCGGGCCGCCACCTTGGCGATCGGGAAGCCGGTCGCCTTGGAGGCGAGCGCGGAGGAGCGCGACACGCGCGGGTTCATCTCGATCACGATCATACGGCCGTTCGCCGGGTTCACGGCGAACTGCACGTTCGAGCCGCCCGTCTCGACGCCGATCTCGCGCAGCACCGCGATCGAGGCGTCGCGCATGATCTGGTATTCCTTGTCGGTCAGCGTCAGCGCGGGCGCGACGGTGATCGAGTCGCCCGTATGCACCCCCATCGGGTCCACGTTCTCGATCGAGCACACGATGATGCAGTTATCCGCCCGGTCGCGGACCACCTCCATCTCGTACTCCTTCCAGCCGAGCACGCTCTCCTCGATGAGCACCTCGTTGGTGGGCGAGGCGTCGAGCCCGCGCTCCACGATGTCGAGGAACTCCTCGCGGTTATACGCGATGCCCCCGCCCGTGCCCCCCATGGTGAAGGAGGGGCGGATGATGGCCGGCAGGCCGATCTCGGCCAGCGCCATCAGGCCGGCGCCGAGCGCGTGCTCCTGGTAGCGCTTGCGCCGGTCGCGCTCGCCCCGCGCCCAGCCCGCCTCGAACGCGTCGAGCGTGCCCGCGGTCTCGGCGGTCGCCCGCCCGTCGAGGTAGAGCGCCCGGTCGGCCTTCTTCAGCGCGGAGGCGTTCGCGAGTGCCGATCTCGGCGTCGCGAGCCCGATCTTGGTCATCGCCTCGCGGAAGAGCTGGCGGTCCTCCGCCTTGTCGATCGCCTCCGCGTCCGCGCCGATCATCTCGACGCCGTGGCGCTCCAGCACGCCCATCTTCTTGAGCGAGAGCGCGGTGTTCAGCGCCGTCTGCCCGCCCATGGTGGGAAGCAGCGCGAAGCCGAGTGCGCGGTCGCCCCGCTCCTTGGCGATGATCTTCGCGACGATCTCCGGGGTGATCGGCTCGACATAGGTCGCGTGCGCGAGGTCCGGATCCGTCATGATGGTGGCGGGGTTCGAGTTCACCAGGACGATGCGGTAGCCCTCGGCCTTCAGCGCCTTGCAGGCCTGGGTGCCCGAATAATCGAACTCGCACGCCTGCCCGATCACGATCGGCCCCGCCCCGATGATCAGGATGGTCGAGAGGTCGGTGCGTCGGGGCATGGGTCATCCGCACGCCGCGAGGCGCGTTGGCTCAGGTCGGTGTCGGGCTAGGCGGGGGATCTAGCAGGCCGGCATCGCCGGGGGAAGGGCGGGCGAAGCCTGTGGCGTCGGCCCGGCGAGCCGGATAGATCAGGCCGCCGACTTCAACCGCGCGAGCTCTTCCGCGAAGGCGAGCCGCAACTGATCGGCCTCTGCGTCCGGAAGCCACTTGGCCATGTTGGGGAACACGGTTTGCCACATCCTCGCGTCACGCTCCGACCAGGGCATCGCCTCGGCGCGTCGTGCGGTCTCCAGCAACCGGTTCAGGCGGCGCCGGATCGCCTCCGGGTCGGGCAGGAAATTCTGAGCCGGCGCCTGCAACCGATCCTCGCCGTCTCCGAAGAGGCTGATCTGCCCGGCCGTAGCCGGGCGCGCGAAGAGGTTAGTCTGATCCGTCATCCTGCATGTCCTCATCGCCGAAACCGAGTGCCGACCGGGTCAGGGCGTCGTCGAGCGTGTTCGTCAGGACGGTATCGGCCGCTGCGAAGAGGTCAATGAGCTCGGCGACGCGGCCCACAAGATCGCGCAATTCGGGGATGAAGGTTGGGCCGATCGCCAGACCTTCTCGGGCGGCGAGCCAGCGCGGGAGCACGCGATAGCCGCTGACCGCGAAGTTCCAGACTGAGAGTGGGACCCTGCCGATCCGGCCGGACCCGTCCGCACAGAGCGTGATGCCTCCGTCCTCCCAATCCGATGCCGCAAGCGGACCTTCCGGTGCGGTCTCGGCCCTCGCGATGCCTTTCAGGAAGCGGGAACCCGGCGCTCGCGCGAAGGTCTCGACGAGGCGGATCTCGGCCCCGATCCGCGCGGCCTCGTCGAACACGGCGCGGCTTGCCGGGAACGGCACATGAGGGAATACATCCTCCAGGTCCTCGGCAAAGCGCGTCGTGTAGGACGTCGCCGAGAGCAGGCATAGGATCGCGTCGAACACTGCTTCTGGTGTGACCCCATCGCCGTACGCCGCACCGATCGCGGCAACGAGTTCGCCCGACAAATTGTGCGGACCATGACCCTCACGGCGGTCGTAAAGAGGGAATGCGTAACCACCGTTATTGCCGCGAAACGAATGGTAATCGGGCAGAAGACTGTGACACCAGACTGCTGGACCAGATCCTGTCCCTGAAGGCACTGAATATAGCCCAAAATTAATATTTCCCCAAGCATTTTGCATCATCGGACCAGGACGATCGAGTAGATTGAGATCGTTGTAGAGCCAACGTCGATCTAGCGGTCGATAAGAATAAAATTTCTCAAATTTTTGTTTGTAAACAATTTTCCTATTTACTAGATGTAATCGGACGTTGCGCCTGAGATCATCCTGAGAGACATGAGTGAATGTGGGATCGTCGCCTGACTTCATGCCTGATTTTACAAAGATGAAGATTTCTCGAAGAGATAGGAGTTCCCCGTTGAGAAAGGGGTTTGGCCGCATATCGTCGAGCGAACCTCGATTGACACGTACCTCTCCGCTCAGCTCTCCCGTGCCAGCGCCTTGGTTCAGCCACTGAAGCTTCGCTCCGCGCGAGGGGCGGTCCTGCGCCCACGCATCGTTGTAGGTAACGTCCGCCAACTCGCCATCGGCTTTGCTCCCATCAGCGATCGCGATCGTGATCGCCGTTCCCACCTGGATGTTGAAGACGCCTTGGTCAGACCCGATGCCGGCCCGCTCCCCACGGCGAACGTCGCCGCGAAGATCGACGATCTCGATCCGGTCAAAGCGCTCACGCATCTTCCGGCGCAGCCCGGCATAAGGCCATCCGGTCAGGAACTTGCGATTGGTGATGAAGGCGACCACGCCTCTGTGCGGCGCGTTGTCGGCCTCGAAGAGTTTCCACATGGCCCAGCGCCAGAAGGCGACCGACAACTCCGGAAACGTGTTCAGCTGGTTGCCTTGGCCGGCGTCGCGGACCGGAGCCTTCAAGTCGTCCCAGAGGTGATCCATCCAGCGTCCGACCAGCGTCTCGTTCTCGCCGGTCTCCAGACGCCGGTAAGGCGGATTGCCGAGTATAGCGAGGATCGCCTGCTCGGATTTGACCCGGTCGGCCGCAACCCTCTCGTCCCGAATGCCGTCGCCGACAAAGCCGAGCCGGCCGAGCGGGGCCGCCGCACCCGGGGCCGCCAACGTGTCCGTGAGATAGATGCCTAGGCGTGGCAACTTGATGCCGCTCGGCTCACCATGATCGTCTCGCGACAACGTATGGTGCAGCTGGTAGTGCGCCACGGCGTACGGCCCGACGAGAAGCTCGAACCCGTACATGCGTCGGGCCAAGCCGCGGAGCGCGGCCGGAACCTGGCCCGGTCCGTCCGACTCTGACACGTCCTGCCGCAGCCGCTCGGCGACCCCGAGCAGAAACGTGCCCGTGCCGGTAGCCGGATCGAGGATATGCACGCTCTCGTCCGCGATGCCGGCGGTCCCGAGGTGATCGCGCAAGGCGCGATCGAGTGCGCCGACGATATATCGCACGACCTCGACCGGTGTGTAGTAGACGCCATAGCGTTCGCGCGCCTCCGGATCGAAGGTCTTGAGGAAGTCCTCGTAGAAGTAGAGGATCGGGTCACGCCCGTTCTCTTTCGGGGCGAGGATCGCTGGATCGAACCCGTTCACCGTGTCCAGCATGACGTCGAAACCCGCCCCGACGTCGCGGGCCACCGCGTCTAGGCTGAGCACCTGCAGTGCCGTCCTCATCAGCGGGTGTTCAGCCGGCATATGATCGGCGGCGTGCCGGTCAACGGGCTTGCCTGTAGATTCCCGCACAAGAAGAAGGCCGAAGGCGAGCGTCTGCGCGAAGGCGGCCGAGAACAGCGCGTCGAAATCCTTGCTCGAATATCCGCCCGCCTCCGGGTGTGAATAGAGCACGTCGCGGAACTCTCCTCTCACCTGTTGAAGTGGAGCATCGCTGACTTCGAGTTCGGTCAGTTCTGCGAGCCTGTCGCGGACGATGCCGCGCACGAGTCGAGCCGAGTGGGCGAGCAACGCTGCCAATTGTTCGGCGTTAGCCGCAGATGGTTGGGAGGCTTGTGTAAGCCTTTCCAAGAGGCGTAAAGCCGGCGTTGCATCTTGCGCCTCCACCAACGCATCAGCGGCCTGGTCCGTCCGGTTCGGGTCGAGCGCCCGCTCAGGTACGAGTACAGCGTGACCGACCGATCCTGCACGTTCGTAGAGGCGCAGTTCGTGAAAGTTGCACGTCGCCCAATGGGCTAACTCGCCGAACCGCTGAAACTGCCTACGATCATGCGGATCGCGCCATCTCGTTCCGTCTGTTGGTTTCGAGAATGCCTTGAGTTCAATGTATGCTCGGGCGAGCTCGCCAGGTCTTTTGAGAGCGATGTCGGGGCGGCCGATCCCGGGGTTTTGAAATTCGGGTATGACGGTCAACGTCGGTGCCGTCGGAAAAGTAGGCAACAAGTCCTGCATCAATCGCTGAAATTGAGGTGCGATACCAGGTTCCGTGATGTCGGTGTGCGCTCGCCGTGCTCCCCGAACCCGACGACAGTAGCTCACGAGTGCACTGCGTTGCGCGGCGGTCGTCATGGAAAACCTAGCAATTATTAAGATGGTCGTAAAACGAGCTTACAACCACTGCTAGCAGCAATGTTGGCCGTGAGCGAATGGATCAAGATCTCATAATCGACGTGTCGGTATCAGACAGGTAGAACATGGATCATCGTCGACCTCATCGACGGCGAGGCTCTGTGCGGCTTGCTCAAACGCCTGAAGCTCGGGGTCACGGTGAAGCTCGTCGAGCAGGTCGAGATCGATGAGGCGTTCTTCCGGGGCATCTGATCGCGAGCTCCTCTGCGTCTGAACAAATTCCTATAACGGCAGCGCATCGGTGTCAAGCCTCGGGTCGGCATCGGAGCGGCGGGTGCGCTCGCTCGAGGCCGCGGCCTCGCCAACCCGCTTGACGCGGGTATGTGCCACTCAGCGTGGCTGGACAAACAGCCGTGAGAGTCGCGATGCTGATCCCGCCCCACTTGCAGACGAGCCCGTCCATCGCAGACCGCCCCACTCCCACGCCTGCCTCCGAGCTCGCCCGGCTGATCGGCGTCTCGGGCATGTCCGAGCGGGCCGCCCGGCCGGCCGCGATCGGCTTCGTGCTGTATCGGCCGAGCGCGCGGAACCTCGACGTCGTCGCGCGGGTGGTCGGCTCCACGGCGGGCGACACGGCGTCGGGCGTGCCGGGAGAGGTCCCCCAAATCTACCTGTTCGACAATGGCGGCGTGCCGCCGGACGCGAGGGCGGCGCTCGGCCGCGCGCCGGGTGTCGAGATCCTGTCGCGCGGCCCCAATGTCGGGATCGCGACCGCGCTGAACGCGCTCTGCGCCACCGCCGCCCGCGACGGGCATCGCCGGCTCCTCGTGTTCGACCAGGATTGCGAGGAGATCGGCGAGACGCGCGACCGGCTCGACGCCGCGATGGACCAACTCGCCGGGGAGCGCGCGCCGGCGGCCGTCGTCGGCCCCGC
>CAHJXE010000049.1 GCA_903644085.1 Hyphomicrobiales bacterium | reverse complement strand
CCATACCCATGTCGAAGCTCGTATCGCCCACCATCGTGGTGGATGCGGCGTCGACACCCGCCTCGGCCATCGCCTGGAGCAGCATCGCGGGGTCCGGTTTCGAGGGTGCGTCGTCGGCCGTCTGGATCGTGGCGAACGCGCCCTCCCAGCCGAACCGGTGGACCAAGTAGGAAACGCCGCGTCGCGACTTGCCGGTCGCGATGCCGAGCCGGATATCGTGGCGCCCGCGCAGCCGATCGATCAGCGCCGCCGCTCCCGGGAAGAGCGGCTCGCTCCAGGACGGATCGGCGCGCAGCGCCCCGAAGGCGAGCTTGTAGGCCTCGGCCAGATCCGCCACCGGACCCTTCGGGCCGACGAGCGCGGTGAAGGCTTCCGCGAGCGACAGCCCGACGATCGAGAGCGATCGCTCGCGTGTCGGTGCGGGCAGCCCGCAAGCCGCGAAGGCGCGCACCTGCGCCTCCACGATCAGGGCTTGGCTGTCGACCAGCGTGCCGTCGACATCGAGAACCAGAAGCCGCATGTTCTCGGTCAGGGGGACCCGGACTCGCCGCGACCTTCTGCGACAGGCGTCGCGTCCACGCCCGTGGGCGGTTGGGTCACGACCGGGCCTCGCCGACGGAACAGCGGGCGGCCGTAGCCGAGTTCGCAACGCTGGATCCAGTGTCGACGCTCCGCACCCCGCATGCCGCGCCGGAGCGCCTCCTGGTTGCACTGCACGAAAGTCCGGGGACGCCGCGGGTTGACGACGCCCGGCGGTACGCCGCGTATCTGCACTGGGCGGGGCGGTGTCGCCGGACGCGGCGCGGGCGCGGGTTGAGCGGTCGACGGCTGCGCCGCAGATGGTTGCGCGGCAAGCGGCGGCGACGCCGGAGAGCCGGTCATCTGCGGTTCGACGGGCGGCGGCGCCGACGTCGGAGCGCTCTGCGCGAGCGCCATGCCCGCATAAGCACCGACCGTCGCGAGAACGATGCAACAGAACGCAGCCCTCATCGCGCGTGTCCCCCCATCCGCCGCATCAACCCCGAGGGTGGCAACAGGTTTCGGACTCACGCCTCGGGCGCCTCTTCGATCGGATCGTAATGCGAGGTGTCGAACCCGAGAAGCGAGAAGCTCTGCTGGATGTGAGGCGGCAGAGGGGCCGTGACGTCGACCGGCTTGCCGGTGCGCGGATGGGGCACCACGATCCGGCGGGCGAGGAGATGCAACTTGTTCTGAATGCCGCCCGGCAGCTCCCAATTCTCGACATCGAAATATTTCGGGTCGCCGACGATCGGGTGTCCGATATGGGCCGCGTGGGCGCGCAGCTGGTGGGTGCGGCCGGTGACGGGTTTCAGCGACAGCCAGGCGAGCTTCTGCGCCGCCTGGTCGACAACCGCGTAATAGGTGAGCGCGTGGCTCGCCCCGTCGTCGCCATGCTGCGCGACGGTCATGCGCGAGTCGCCCTCCATCTCCTCCTTGGCGAGGTAGGTGGACACGCGGCCCTG
This sequence comes from Hyphomicrobiales bacterium, assembly GCA_903644085.1. GTDB lineage: Bacteria > Pseudomonadota > Alphaproteobacteria > Rhizobiales > Beijerinckiaceae > Enterovirga. The sequence continues at coordinate 12,972 of CAHJXE010000049.1, read as the reverse complement.
CTTCACGCGCGGCACCCCGGCGACCAGCGCCCAGTAGATCTTGCGCGTCGCGCGCGAGCGGAACGACTTCGCGAGCGTCGCGGCCGCGAGCCGCGTCTTCGCGATGACGAGGCAGCCGGCCGTGTCCTTGTCGAGCCGATGGACGAGGCGCGGCTTCTGCCCAGCCCGGTCGCGCAAGGCCTCGAGCAGCCCGTCGACGTGGCGGTGGACGCCCGGTCCGCCCTGGACCGCGAGCCCCATCGGCTTGTTGATGACCAGGATGTCGTCGTCCTCGTAGAGCGCGATGTCCTTGATGAAGGCGGCGTCCGCCTCGTTCAGGCTCGGCTCCCGGGCGGGCGGCGCGTCGAGCCGCAACGGCGGCACCCGGATGCCCCAGCCGGCCTCCAGCCGGTCGCTCGGCTTCGCGCGATGGCCGCTGACCCTGACTTCGCCCTTGCGGACGATGCGCTGGATGTGGGTCAGCGCGAGGCCCGGGAATCGGTGCGTCAGGAAGCGGTCGAGCCGCATTCCGGCCTCGTCCGGGCCGACCTGGACGATCTGCACGCCCTTCGGTTGCGCGACCTCGGCAGCTTCGGGCGCGCCGACGATCGGTGCAGGTTTCGGCGCGCGCGGCTTCGGCTCGGACTTCGGTCGGGCGGCCGCATCCGGCCTCGGCCGCGACGCGCTCGGACGTGCCGATGCAACCCGCAAAGGAGGCCGGTCGCGGCCGCGCATGCCCGGCGCCCGACTGCGAGGCGGCGACCCCCCTGCTCGTTGTCCCGTCATCGGACCGTGGTAGCACCCCCCGCCACGACCGCAAAGCGATCAGCCAAGCGCGCGCACCGCGAACAGCCCGAGCGCGAGTGCCGCGACCGACACGACGAGCGAGGCCGCCACGTAGGCGAGCGCCGCCGCCGTCTCCGCGCCCTCCCAGAGCAGCACCGTCTCGAGCGAGAAGGCCGAGAAGGTCGTGAAGCCGCCGAGCACGCCGGTCGTCAGGAACAGCCGCACCGGCTGGATCCACTCCGCCTCCGGACGGAACGCGAGCGCGCCGACGACGATCCCCATCAGGCACGATCCGACGATGTTGATCGCGAGCGTGCCCCAGGGGAACGCCGCGCCGACGAGGCGCAGGGCCGCGAGCCCGACGAGGAAGCGCACCACGCCGCCGATGCCGGCGCCGAGGAAGACGAGCGTCGCGCTGCCGGGAAGGTTCATCTCGTTCTCACGGGTTCGAATTTCTAACACCTTCGAATAGGCGCGGGTCCCTCTCCCAACGGGAGCCCGCGCGAACTCATCGGATATGAAGCGCACATTTGATACGCGCTCAAGACCTGTACGCAACGACCACGGATTGCCGAGCGTCGGCGCGAGAGCTTATTCTGGTAGCCTGAGGGACACGCCATGGACGCCGAGACGAGCGACGACGAGCACCGCGCCCACCACGACATGGGCGGCGTCTCGCGCTACCAGTGCCTGCCGGTCGATCCAGAGCCGCACGGCCTCACCGAGTTCGACCGGGAGGTGGATGCCTTGCGCCAGATGCTCTCGGCCAAGGGCCTGATGAGCGTCGACGAGCTGAGGCGCGGCATCGAGGCGATCCCGGCCGGCGACTACGACCGCCTCGGCTACTATGAGCGCTGGATCCGCTCGATCGCCGCGACGCTCGTCCGCAAGGGCGTGATCGAGCAGCGCGAGCTCAAGGATCGGCTGGCGGAGCGATGAGCCTACCGCCCGGAACGCCCGTGCGGGTGAAGGATGACTGGCCGGAGGCGCGCGGCCCTGTCCATATCCGCACGCCGCATTATGTGCGCGGACGCCGGGGCGAGGTCGTGCGCCACCTCGGCGATTTCCCGAACCCGGAGGACCTCGCCTTCGCGCGGCCCGCGCCCGAACGCGCGCTCTACCATGTGGCGTTCCGGCCGACGGACCTCTTCCCCGACGCGACCGGCGACGACCTCGTGATCGAGATCTTCGAGCATTGGCTTGAGGTTGGCGCATGAACCTCGTCCAAGTCGATAGCGCGCGCCTGCTCGCGATCGTGACCGATATGCTGGCCGAGCAAGGGATCGTCTCGCGCGCCGAGATCGCGGAGCGGATGGAGATCACCGATCGCGCCTCCCCGGAGCTGGGAGCCCGAATGGTCGCGAAAGCGTGGCGCGAGCCGGAGTTTCGCGCCCTGATGGTGGCGGACGGAAGCGCGGCCGCGGAGAGCGTCGGCATCCGCATGCGCGGCCTGCCGCCGCTCGGCGTGCTGGAAAACAGGCCGGGGCACCACCACGTCGTCGTGTGCACCTTGTGCAGCTGCTACCCGCGCGCCGTGCTCGGCTACCCGCCGTTCTGGTTCAAGTCGACCGCCTACCGGGCGCGAACCGTGCGCGACCCGCGGGGCGTTCTGGCCGAATGGGGCACGGCGCTTCCGGCCGACACGAAGGTCACGGTCGTCGACTCGACGGCGGATTATCGCTGGATGGTGTTGCCGACCCGCCCCGAGGGAACGCAGGACTGGTCGGAGGAGGATCTCGCGGCGCTCGTGCGCGAGGGCGACATGATCGGCGTCACGGTGCCCCGGGGGCCAGCAATCTCCTGCTAGGCAAGGTTGGCGAGGAGCCCTCTTCCCGAGGGGATTGCTGTCGCACATGAGCGCCGAGCGCGGGATCACCTCTCCCCGGGGGGGAGAGGTCGAGCCGGCGCCAGCCGACCGGGTGAGGGGGAAGCGCCCTCTCCGGATGGCTCGTAACCCCTCACCCTGCCCTCTCCCATTGGGAGAGGGTTCCCCGCGCCAAACCTAACATTTCACATGCGCTGTCCCTGCCCTCGGGAAGAGGGAACCCCGCCTCAACCTGTCTCCTGTGATCGTGCCCGCGACGCCGCCGCAAGTTGGCGCGGAGTCCCGTAGGCGTTCATCTTCGCCGCGAGGTCGGCCGCGCTGAATCCTGTCGCGTCGCGCAGGTCCGGGTCGGCTCCGCGCGCGAGCAGCAGGTCCACGATGCCGGTGCGGTCGAACATGGCGGCGATCATCAGGGCGGTGCGGCCGTCGTGTCCGGTCCCGTCGATCGCCGCACCTCCGTCGAGCAGGGCCGCGATGACGTCCTCGGCACCTTTGAACGCCGCGCCGCCGAGCGCGTTCTGGCCGCGATCGTTGGCGCGGTCGGGGTCGGCGCCCCGCACGCCGAGCATCCGCACCGTCTCGACGTGGCCGTGATAAGCCGCGAGGATGAGGAGCGTGTCGCCCTTGTCGTTCGTGAGATTGGCGGGCAGGCCCTGCGCGATCAAGTCGCCGAGCTCCACCGTGTAGCCGCGCCGCGCGAGATCGAAGCAGCGACCCGCGAAGGCGATCGTGTCGGGGTCGAGCTGGGATACGGTCTGGCTCATCACGTCCTCATTCGAGCGGAACTCCGAAGATCCAGCCTTCACGCCTGACGATAGGGGCGACTACGGCGAAGGCTAGCGGATCGCTGGCAAAATGGCGCATCGCGGCGGCGGCCACCAGCGCGTCCCATTCGTGCCCGTCCGCCGGGCCTCGGCCGTCGAGCCGGGCGCCATAGAAGGCGAGGACGTCGACGGTCCCGGATGTGGAGCCCAGTGCCTTCATCGCCCGCCTTTTGTAATACCCGGGATAAACTTCGACGATCGCGAGGCCGGCCGGATCTTCCCGCTCGAAGGGCCAGATCGTCACAACCGGGCGGCTCCGCGCCCGCAATCGCGTGAGCATCCTCATGCCAGTGAAAGAGCTTGGCCCCACCGTTTGCGGGCCAACGATCTTGAAGACCGATGCCGGCGGAGGCGAGATCATGCGCTCCGTCAGGCGGAAGCGGTCCTTGCGGTAGTGTTCGCCGGCCCAGAGAGGCTTTCGGGCAAGACTCACAAACAAGTACTCTGCAAGCCAGCCTCCTTCCGGCCCGTAGATCGGGCCGGAGTGAAGATCGGGCACGTCGCTGCACACCGCCTCTATCGCGTCCCAGAGGCCGAACGCGTCCTCGGGCTGCGGCAGGTGCGGCGGAAGCGGACCCTCTCCGGGCCAGGGCAGCGAGAAGGCGAAATCCAGTCCGGCGAGCGTCCCCGGCGGCTCGATCGCGAGACGATCGGCGGCGGCCGCACGACTCCAACCCCGGCGCGAGGGCGGATCGATCAAGGCACAGGCGCCGTCCGGGCCGCATTCCGCAATCGCAATGCCGCGTTGATACTGACCTTTAGCCCCGGACCAATCGATCCCGACGAAGCGGCGGAAGCGCGTCGTCACCCCTCCCGCTCCACCCGCAACGCCGCCCAGTGCTCCATCCGCTCCGCGACGCGCGCCTCGAAGCCGCGCCCGGTCGGCGCGTAGAAGCTCTGCCGGCCGAGTTTGTCTGGCCAGTAATCCTGGCCCGAGAAGGCGTCCGGCTCGTCGTGGTCGTAGCGGTAGCGGTCGCCGTAACCCGCGCTCTTCATGAGCTTCGTCGGGGCGTTCAGGATCGTCTTCGGGGGCATGAGGGAGCCGTGCTCCTTCGCGACCGCGGTCGCGGCCTTGTAGGCGGTGTAGACGGCGTTCGATTTCGGCGCTGTCGCGAGATAGACCGCGGCCTGCGCCAGCGCCAGCTCGCCCTCCGGCGACCCGAGGAAGTCGTAGGCGTCCTTGGCGGCGTTGCAGACGACGAGCGCCTGCGGGTCCGCCATCCCGATATCCTCGACCGCGGCGCGCACGAGCCGGCGCGCGATGAAGAGCCGGTCCTCGCCGGCATCCAGCATGCGCGCGAGGTAGTAGAGCGCGGCGTCCGGGTCCGAGCCGCGGATCGTCTTGTGCAGCGCCGAGATCAGGTTGTAGTGCCCCTCCTGCGCCTTGTCGTAGATCGGCGCGCGGCGCTGCACGATGTCCTGCAGCGCCTCCTGGCCGAAGACCTCGCCCTCGCGGGCCGAGCGCCACACCTCCTCGGCGAGCGTCAGGGCGGCGCGCCCGTCACCGTCCGCCATGCGGGCGAGCGAGGCCCGGGCCTCGGCGTCGAGCGGCAGCGGACGCTCCTCGATCTCCTCCGCCCGATCGAGCAGGTGGCCGATCGCGTCCTCGTCCAGCGCCCGGAAGATCATCACGCGGGCGCGCGACAGGAGCGCGGCGTTGAGTTCGAAGGACGGGTTCTCGGTCGTCGCGCCGACCAGCGTCACCGTCCCGTCCTCCATCACGGGCAGGAAGGCGTCGAGCTGGGCGCGGTTGAAGCGATGGATCTCGTCGACGAAGAGCAGCGTGCCCCGCCCGGCCGCGCGCCGGCCGCGCGCCGTCTCGAAGATCTTCTTGAGGTCGCCGACGCCGGAGAAGATCGCGGAGATCTGCTCGAAATGCAGTTTCGTGTCGCCCGCGAGCAGCCGCGCGACCGTGGTCTTGCCGGTGCCCGGCGGCCCCCAGAACACGAGCGACCCCATCGAGCCCGCCCCGATGAGGCGCGTCAGCGCGCCGTCCGGCCCGACGAGGTGGTCCTGGCCGACGACCTCGCGGAGGTGCCGGGGCCGCAACCGGTCGGCGAGCGGGCGCGGCGCGTCGTCCTCGAGGTGGGCGGCGGCGAAGAGATCGGACATCGCCCGACACTCCGTCGTCGGGCCGAGCGGGTCAACCGATCGGGACGGCCCCGGTCAGCCGCCGAGCACGGTCGTCATCTGCTGGCCGGCGCGGTCGATCGTGATGCGCCACACGGAGGGGGCGGAGCGCGCCGCCCGGTCGAGGTCGCGCGTCGAGCCCATCTTGTCGCCGTTGATCGCGACGAGCCGGTCGCCCTTCTGGAGGCCGACGGTCGAGGCCGGGCTTCCCTCCTCGACGGCGCTCACGATGACGCCGTCGCTCGATTCGAGCTGCATCTCGTCCGCGACCGCGGGCGACCCGTTCACCACGGTCGCACCCAGGAAGGGCGAGCGCGCCTTGACCTTGAGCGTGTCGCGCGCCGGCACCTCCGGCGGCGGCTGGAGGCGGATCGCCACCGTCTCACGCTTGCCCGCGCGGTTGATCGTGACCGGCGTCTCGCCCGTGATGCCTTTCAGCGCGAAGCGCCAGCCGAAGGCGTCCGGGTCGTCGACCGAGCGGCCGTCGACCGCCAGGATCACGTCGCCGCTCTTGAGCCCTGCCACGTTCGCCGGGCTCTTCTCCCGCACGGAGGCGACGAGCGCGCCCGTCGGGCGGTCGAGGCCGAGCCCGTCCGCGATGTCGGCGCTGACCGTCTGGAGCGAGGCCCCGAGCCAGGGCCGCCGCACGAGCTTCGCGCCGGTTCGCGCGGAGGCGACCACCGCCTCCACCATGCTGGAGGGGATCGCGAAGCCGATCCCGACCGAGCCGCCCGATTGCGAGAAGATGGCAGAGTTGATGCCGATCAGCCGGCCGTGCATGTCGACGAGCGCGCCGCCCGAATTGCCCGGGTTGATGGAGGCGTCCGTCTGGATGAAGTAGCCGTAATCGGACACGCCGACATTCGTGCGCGCCAGCGCCGACACGATGCCCTGCGTGACCGTCTGTCCGACGCCGAACGGGTTGCCGATCGCGAGCACGATGTCGCCGACCTCGATCTGGTCCGCGTCCCCGACATCGATCGCTTTCAGGCCTGAGGCAGATTTTAGCTTGAGGACCGCGAGGTCGGTGCGCGGATCGCGCAGCACGATCTCGGCCTCGATCTCGCGATGGTCGGCGAGCGAGACCTTCACCTCGGTCATCTGGTCGATGACGTGGTTGTTCGTCACCACGAGCCCGGCCGCGGAGTCCACCACCACGCCAGACCCCAGCGAGCGCTGCACGCGCTCCTGGGGCATGCCGCCGCCGGGCTCGCCGAAGAAGCGGCGCACGAACTCGTCCATGCCGGCGCTGCGTCGGTTCTTCTCGACCCGCGCGCCGTAGACGTTGACCACGGAGGGCGCGACGCCCTTCACGATCGGCGCGAAGGAAAGCTGCACCTCCGCGCGGCTCTCGGGCGCGGCGCGATGCTGGGCGAGTGCGGCCTGGGGTGAGGCCGCGATCAGGATGAGGGCGAGACACGACGCCTTGGTGAGCATGGGACAAAGCCGTTCGAATCGCCCGATGCGGGCTACCGCACGATATAGGAGCGCCGGACCTCCGGAAAACCGGCGCTCACGGCCCATTTGGACTGATCTTCGCCCTGCTCCTCATGCTGAGGTGGTCGGCGCAGCCGGCCCTCGAAGCACGCACGAGCGTGGTGCGTCCTTCGAGGCTCCGCTTCGCTCCGCACCTCAGGATGAGGACGTGAAGGATTGCGGATAGCGGTTTTGGACGATTCTTTCAGGCGCGGGCGAGCATCTCGCGGTAGAGTTCGACCAGACGCGTCGCGTGGGCGGCTCCGTCGAGCGGCGCCGCCCAGTACCGGTCGTGGGCCGCCCGCCCCATGCGGCGGGCCTCGGCCACGTCCGAGAGTTGCCGGAAGGCGTCGGCCAGCGCGCCCGCCTCCGGCTCGACGACGAGCCCGGTTTCACCATGCACGACCTTCTCGGCCGCTCCGCTGCGTGAGGACGCCACGACGGGCAGCCCCGCGGCCAGCGCCTCGTAGACCGTCAGCGGCCCCGTCTCGTACCAGCGCGAGGGCGCCACGAGGGCGCGCGCGCGGGTTCGGAGCAAGTCCGCGACCTCGCCGCGGGGACGCCAGCCGAGGACGTCCGCGCCGGGGTTCAGATGCCGGATATCGGCCTCGGCCGGTCCCTCCCCGATGAACAGCACCGGCACGCCCGCGAGCGCGGCCGCCTCCGCCACGAGGTCCGCGCCCTTCTCCCGCGTGAGCCGGCCGACATACGCGTAGGCGGTCGCACCGTCCGGGATCTCGGCCGGCGGTCGGCGTTCCACCTCGACGGGGTTGTCGATCCGGTGCTGGCGCAGTCCGGGCGGCAGGAATCTCCCGATCACCTCGCGGCCGCGATCCGAGACATGGATGACCTCGCACCGCGCCTGGGCGAGCGTCGCCCGCGTGGCGAGCGAGCGCAGGACGCGGATCGCCTTGTGAGCGCGCGAGCGCGGATCGCACGCCGCCGCCACGCAACCGGCCGAGAGCGGCGTCAGCGTGCAGGGCTCGTGGCGGTCGAACCGGTAGTAGAGCCCGTTCGGGCAGGCCGCGAAGTAGTCGTGCAGCGTGATCGCGAGCGGCGCTCCGGCGCGCAGCAGTACCCGCAGCACCGAGGGCGACATCGCCCGCGTCCATTGGTGCAGATGCAGGACGGTCCCGGGCGTGACGAGGTCCGCGAGCGTGGCGCGCAGCCGGCGTGCGGCCTGCACGTCCCAGATGCCTGTGACCGCCGCCTCGATCGGCGCTCGTGCCCAAATGTCGGAGAGGCCGAGCGACCGACATGTCACGCCGACCTGGGCGAGCTGCGGGTCGACCGGCCCGGCGACGCCCTGCACATAGACGACCTCGGCGCCGCGGGCGGCAAGCGCCAGCGCCGAGTCGAGCGCGACCGACTGGGCGCCTCCCGACGGCTCGGCGAAATCCGCCAGGATGATGACGCGCATGCTGATCGAGTTCGATGCCGATCAGGGCTTTACGTCAGGGGGCTTTCGATTTGGTGGATAAGCGCGGAACCCCTCTCCAGATGGGAGAGCGTAGGGTTACGAGTTATCCGGAGAGGGCGTTCCCCCTCACCCTGCCCCCTCCCCCTCGGGGAGAGGGTTCCCGGCGCACTCTACGACGTAAACGAAGCTACGGCCTCACTCGGCGTCGCCGGCATCCATCTTCTGGGACGGGCCCGAATCGAGACCCTTCGCGTCGACGTCGCGGTCCACGAACTCGATCACCGCCATCGGGGCGTTGTCGCCCTGGCGGAAGCCGGCCTTCAACACGCGGCAGTAGCCGCCCGAGCGCGTCTTGTAGCGCGGACCCAGGACCTCGAAGAGCTTCTTGACCTGGGTCTCGTCGCGCAGCTCCGACATCGCGTTGCGGCGCGCGTGCAGGTCACCGCGCTTGCCCATCGTGATCAGCTTCTCGACGACGGGACGCAGGTCCTTCGCCTTCGGCAGCGTGGTCACGATCTGCTCGTGCTTGATCAACGCAGCCGACATGTTCGCGAACATGGCCTTGCGGTGCTCGGTCGTGCGGTTGAACCGCCGCCCCCTGAATCCGTGACGCATCCTGGCTCTCCTTCGTGTTTACGGCCGCCGTGCCAAGGGTCGACCGTCGTATTGAATTTGCCTCGCCCCGCCGAGGTGGGGAGAAGAGAACGTCAGTAGTGCTCCTCGAAGCGCTTCGCGAGATCCTCGATGTTTTCCGGCGGCCAGCCCGGGATCTCCATGCCGAGATGCAAGCCCATGCCGGCCAGCACTTCCTTGATCTCGTTCAGCGACTTGCGCCCGAAATTCGGGGTGCGCAGCATCTCGCCCTCCGACTTCTGGATGAGGTCGCCGATATAGACGATGTTGTCGTTCTTCAGGCAGTTCGCCGAACGCACCGACAGCTCGAGCTCGTCGACCTTCTTCAGGAGCGCCGGGTTGAAGGGCAGCTGCGGCGCCAGGGTCTGCGCCTCCTCGCGGCGCGGCTCCTCGAAGTTCACGAACACCTGGAGCTGGTCCTGGATGATGCGAGCCGCGTAGGCGACCGCATCCTCCGGGCTGACCGCGCCGTTCGTCTCGACGGTCATCGTCAGCTTGTCCTTGTCGAGATCCTGCCCCTCGCGGGTGCTCTCGACGCGGTAGGAGACCTTCTTGACGGGGCTGAACAGGCTATCGACCGGGATGAGCCCGATCGGCGCGTCCTCCGGACGATTGCGGTCGGCCGCCACGTAGCCCTTGCCGGACGCGACCGTGAACTCCATCCGGATCTCCGCGCCCTCGTCCAGCGTGCAGAGGATCAGTTCGGGGTTCAGGATCTGGATGTCGCCGGTCGTGCCGATGTCGCCGGCCGTGACCGCGCCCGGACCCGTCTTGCGGAGCGTCAGCCGCTTCGAGACGTCGCCCTGCATGCGGATCGCGATCGTCTTGATGTTGAGCACGATGTCCGTCACGTCCTCGCGGACGCCGGGAATCGAGGAGAACTCGTGCAACACGCCGTCGATATGCACGGCGGTGACGGCCGCGCCCTGGAGAGAGGAGAGCAGCACGCGCCGCAGCGAGTTGCCGAGCGTGGTGCCGAAGCCGCGCTCCAGCGGGCTCGCCACCATGGTGGCGGTGTGCTTCGAATCCGATCCGGGCTCCACCTGGAGCTTCTCGGGCCTCGCGAGTTCCTTCCAGTTCTTCTGTATCACGGCGCTATCCCTCTAACGGCAATCGCGAGGCGGTGGCCCTTGCCACGCCTCGCCGGAGCAGACGATCACGCACGGACGAGGTCCGTGCGCCGAATGGCTTCAGACGCGGCGGCGCTTGCGCGGCCGGCACCCGTTATGCGGGATCGGCGTCACGTCGCGGATGGAGGTCACGGTGAAACCGGAGGCCTGGAGCGCGCGGAGCGCCGATTCACGGCCGGAGCCCGGTCCGGACACCTCCACCTCGAGCGTGCGCATGCCGTGCTCGGAGGCCTTGCGCGCCGCGTCCTCGCCCGCGACCTGCGCGGCGTAGGGAGTGGACTTGCGCGAGCCCTTGAAGCCCATCGAGCCGGCGGAGGACCACGAGATCGTGTTGCCCTGCGCGTCCGTGATGGTGATCATCGTGTTGTTGAACGAGGCGTGCACGTGGGCGACGCCCGACACGATGTTCTTGCGTTCGCGTCGCTTAACGCGGGTCGCTTCCTTGGCCATGTGTTCGATCCTTCAAGCGCGCCCGTGGTGCCAGGCGCTCGGGATGGGAGGTGATCGGCCGACATATGTCGGCGGTCGTGGCCGGGATGTTCGGCCATGGATCCCGGATCGCCGCTTCGCGTCGTCCGGGATGACCTGTGGCGGCTCAGCCGCCCCAGGTCACTTCTTCTTGCCGGCGATCGGCTTCGACTTGCCCTTGCGGGTGCGGGCGTTGGTGTGGGTCCGCTGGCCGCGCACCGGCAGGTTGCGGCGATGGCGCAGACCCCGGTACGACCCGAGATCCATCAGGCGCTTGATGTTCATCGACACGTCGCGGCGCAGGTCGCCCTCGACCATATAGTCGCGGTCGATCGTCTCGCGGATCTGCAGGACCTCGGAATCGGTGAGCTGATTCACGCGGCGCTCGGCCGGGATCGACACCTTCTCGACGATCTCGGCCGCCTTGGCGGAACCGATCCCGTGAATGTACTGAAGCGCGATGACGACGCGCTTGTTCGTCGGAATGTTGACGCCTGCGATACGGGCCACGTACGCCTCTCCTGGAGCGTCGACCGAGCCGACGCCATCCTCACGTCACGGCGCAACGCCGTGCAGCAATCGACAAAAGCGGCGCCACGACACCCCGATCGGGCACCGCTCGACAGCCGTTCGTCTCGATTGACCGGCACGCACTAGCCACGGGTGCACGGATTGTCAAGACATTGTGCCGCGCCCTCCCGTGTGGGAGGCGCCACGGCGAACGAGGAGATCCGGCCGATCGTGATCGCGGACTGGCACCCCAACCTGAGCTGGATCACCGACACGCTCGCGGTCGGCGGCAGCTTCCCGTCGGAGCGCGCGGAGGATCTCGCGCGCGACCACGCCATCAGGGCGATCGTGGACCTGCGCGGCGAGACCCGCGACGACGAAGCCGTCCTGCACCGGCACGGGATGACGCTCCTCCACCTGCCGACGGCCGACCTCCGCGCCTCGACGCCGGCCCAGATCGACGACGGCGTCGCCTTCGCGCGCGCCCATCTCGCCCGCGGCGAGCGTGTCCTGATCCACTGCGAGCACGGGATCGGGCGCTCCGCGACGCTGGCGCTCTGCGTGCTGGTGGAGGGCGGGATGGAGCCGCTGGAGGCGCTGGGCCTCGCGAAGGACCGCCGCGCCCTGATCTCGCCCTCTCCGGTGCAGTACGAGTGCTGGGTCGCGTGGATGCGTGGGCGAAGCGTCGTGCCGCGCATCCCGTCCTTCGAGGCGTTCAAGGCCATCGCCTACCGGCATCTGTCCGTCGCGTGATCGTCTACGGCGACCATGCCCGAACCGTGCCGGCAGCAGGGCTGCTCGACGACATCGCGGACGGGCTCGGCTGTCTCCGCGACGTGACGGGGCTCGCGCGCCATGCCGCCCTTGTGGCGCTCCTGATCGAGGCCGGGGAACTCGCGCAAGGCGTCGCGGACGCGGCCTTCGCGGCACGGGGCGGGCGCGACGACCGCTCGCCGGAGGGCGACGACACGATGGCGCTGGTCATGGCGCTCGCGAGTTGTGTCGTGACCTCGTGGCGGAACGGCTTCGTGGCCGATACGCGCGGCCCCGGGGTGGCGCTCGATGCGCTGCGGAGGAGCCGGCTTCCGGACGAGGTCACGGTCAAGACGCCGGAGGGCTTCGCGTTCTACGCGCTCTACCCGGAGGCCTTCGCGGAGGCCGCTACGGCGCTCGTCGGCTATGATGTGCGGGTGATCGGGCTGCGAAGCATCGGCACGACGCTCGCCGCCATGGTGGCGGCCGGGGCCGGGATGTCGGCCGGGGTCGGGATGTCGGACAGGGCGGACGCACCCTCCCCCGTGACGGTGCGGCCGGTCGGCCACCCGTTCGCGCGGGACCTCGCGCTCGGAGCCGCGCTCGACGCCGAACTCGGGCGAGCGACCGGAGCCGAGATCGCGGTGGCCGACGAGGGACCGGGCCTGTCCGGCTCGTCGATGGCGGCCGTGGTCGCGCACCTCACCCGGCTTGGGCACGCACCCGAGCGCATCCACCTGTTCCCGGGTCACGCGAACGGCCCGGGACCGCAGGCGAGCCCGGCCGTCCGGGCGGTCTGGTCGAGCCACACGAGCCATGTCGCGACGTTCGACGACGTCGTTCTCGGCGCCGAAGATCCGCGCCATCGCCTGTCCGGCTGGGTCGCGGACCTCGTGGGCCCGCTGACCGGGCCGCTGCGCGAGATATCCGGCGGGGCTTGGCGCATGCGGCGCTACGCCGACGAGGCGGCCTGGCCGCCCGTCCACCCGTGGCAGGAGCGGCGCAAGTTCCTCGCGCCGACGCGTGGCGGCACGTGGC
>CAHJXE010000048.1 GCA_903644085.1 Hyphomicrobiales bacterium | reverse complement strand
TAGCCGCCGGGGTTCTTGCTCGAGTCGGACTTCATGCCGGAGATCGTCTTGTTGTCAGGCAGTTTGTAGGGATACTGGTAGTCCTTGTTGTAGACGGTCCCGACGACGAGCGGCTGGTCGGGATCACCCTCGAGGAACTCGACCACGACCTCCTGGCCGACGCGCGGGATGATCTGCCACCCCCACTTCTTGCCGGACCAGCTCTGCGCTACCCGTACGGGCCGCGAGATCTTGTCCTTGTCCCTGTTCCAGTGGAACTGGACGAAGATGCGTCCCTCCTCGTCAACGTCGATCTCCTCGCTCTCCTTGCCTTTCCGGGTCACGACCAGCGCCGTCTGTGGGCCGTGGACGATCGGACGCGGCGTCACGAGCGGCGCCCTGTAGGGTCGATCCGCCGGCAGCAACTCGTAGCTGCCCTCGTAGCGTGATGCCGTGTTCGAGCCGGAGCGGTAATCCTGGGCGTCGAAACTGTGACGCGCCTGAACCACGAGGTACTGCCCGTCATCCGTCGGATGGCGCTCGAAGTTCATGAGGCAGCCGGGGAAGAGGCTCGGCGCGTCCCCCGATGCGCGTCGACGCCGGTCGTTCGCCTGCTCGGCCTCCATGCGCACGCGGCTGCGCTTCTCGCCAAGGTCGCGCTTGGTGTAACGTCCGGGGTAGTCGTACTGCTCGAGCGTGGACTTCTCGTAGCGCTCGGTCGCGTTGGCGTCCGCCTTCAGGACCGCCGTCGGATTCATGTAGTCGAAATCGTTGAGCTCGAACTTGCCGGTGCGGAACAGCCGCTCCGAGCGCCAGTCCGAGAGGTGTTCGCGCTCGCGCCGGTCGGCGCCGTCGAGCAGGATGAACGGGATCGTGCCGCCGCCGACCGCGACCGGCTTGTGACATGATCTGGAATCCGCCAGCACGAGCTGATGCTTGCTCTCGCTATGCGAGTAGAACGTGTAGATTCCCCACTCCTCCATCATCCGCGACACGAACGCGAGGTCGCTCTCGCGGTACTGGACCGTGTACTCGATCTTGTCGTAATCGCCGCGAGCCGCCCGGATCTCGAAGTCGTTGAAGCCGCCGCCTTTGAATACGTCCTCGATGATGTCGAAGACATTCTTGTCCTTGAAGATGCGGCAGTTCGACGTCCGGCCGAGCAGCCATAGCCACGGCCTCAGGACGAGCTTGTAGGCGTTGCTGGCGTGCCGGACGCCATCCCAGTCCGCCTCGACCAGCACGCCGTTGAAAATTCGATCGGCTCCCGCGTGGGAATGCAGCTTGACGTGACAGTTCTTGCCGATCGCACGGTCAAAATCGATGTTCTGTTCGGCCGAGAGTGCATCGATCGTGTATTCGAACATCGCGCTCAGACCTTCGCTGCCCGTGAATTTTGTCACAACGAGCTGATCTTGCCCGAGTGGCGTCGTCAGCTCCGCGAGACGGCCGGCTTGGGACAGGCCGGCACCGACCTCAGCTCTCTCAACTGGCGCCATCTCTGCCTGCCGATGATCACGTCACGGGTGGACACGTCCAGGATCGCCTTGACGGTCCATGGTCCGGGTCGCATAGTCGATTGGTAGGTCCAAGGACGCGCATATGTCCAGCTTTTCCCGACATCTCATGCTTGTGACGGCCACGTTTTGGCTCTCGGTCGGGACCGCGACGGCCGATCCGGCATTCAAGGCGTCGGACGTCATCGCGCATTTCTCATCCGCAGCCGGTCTCGGCGGTACGCGCTCACTCTGCATCGGCACGGAGAGCGAGTGCTCCACTGGGACGCCGGATCAGACCAAACGCGTCGGCGGTTTCGATCTCGTGGTCAATTTCGAGTACAACTCGGACACCCTGACGAAGCCTGCGCGCGCCAACCTCAACGAGTTCGCGAAGGCCCTCAAGGACCCCCGGCTCGGCGCGGCGGCGTTCGTGGTCGAGGGGCATACCGACGGGATGGGCTCGGACGAGTTCAACCTGGACCTGTCGATCCGCCGCGCCAGATCGGTCGTAGCCTATTTGGAGGGTCTCGGGGTCTCGACCGAGAAGCTCGAGGCGAAAGGCTACGGCAAGCAGAAGCTGCTCGTACCCGATCCGATGGCGAAGCAGAACCGGCGCGTGGAGACGCGATTGCGGGGCGAGTAGGACCGGCGCGGTCCTCGTCACGGGGTGCGGACATGGCGGCGCTCGACGTCACGGCGCTCGCTCGGCCGCTCTCCGTCGAAGAGCCCTGCGGTCCGGATCTCGATCTCGACGGAGATCCGGACTTCATGCAGGCGGTCGCACGCATCGAAGGGCTGATGCCCGCCTCCTATTTCACGCGGGACCGGGACGGCCGTCAGCAAGCATTCGACAGGACCGGCATCGATTTTCCGGCCGAGATCAAGATCGTCACAGGTCTGCTCGGACGCAGCCGCGACCTGCGCCTCCTGACGCTCTTCAGCCGGCTCTCGGCCCTGAACCGGGACCTGCCCGGGCTCGCGAGCGGCGTCGCGGCCGTGGCGGCGCTCCTGCGGTCGCATTGGAGCGACGTGAACCCGCGCGGCGAAGACGGGGATTTCGGCCTGCGCTCGGCCGTTCTCCAGCCGCTCGACGACATGGCGGCGGTGATCTTGCCACTCCAGCACATTCCGCTCGCGGAGAGCCGGCGCTACGGATCGGTGAGCTTCCGCTCCGTGATGATGGCCGAAGGCGAGGTCACTGCGCCCGAGGGCAGCGAGACGATCGATCGCGCGGGGATCGAGCGGGTCTTCGCGGAGAGCGACCTCGACGACCTTCGGGCCAAGCGCGCCTGCATCGCCACGATCGTGGAGGCGGCGGGGTCCATCTACGCCACGATGGTCGCGGAGGCGTCGTTCGAGGAGGCGGTCCAACTCGAGCGGCTGATGGCCTTGGCCGGCCGGATCGCGACCCATATCGACACGGTGCTGGTGGCCCGTGACCCGGCGGCGGCGGTTGCCGCGGTGCTTGCCGATTCGGGACCGGACCCTGCCGCGACGACAGCGGCCGCCACGCCTGCGATCTCGGCCACCGTTCCCGTCGCCACCTTGTCGGACGCGGCCGCGGCCCTCGCGAGCGTTGCAGGCTATCTCGCGGCCTTCGAGCCCTCGAACCCCGCCGAGATTCTCGTGCGTCAGACGCAATCGCTCGTGGGCAAGTCCTTCGTCGACGTCCTGAAGATCCTCATGCCGAACCAAGCCGACGACGCGAAGATCGGCATCGGGGCGGACCGGATGATCGAACTCTCCTTCGCGCAGCTCACTGCACTCGGCGATGCACCTTGCGGGTCGCAGGACGGCTCGGAGGAGAGCGACCGCGGCGACGTGGCGGCCGTGATCTACCCCGTGACGTCGCGGCGGGAGGCGGCAGACATCATGCAGAAGATCTCAACCTTCTACCGCGGGGCGGAGCCGTCGAGCCCCGTCCCGCTCCTGCTCGATCGCGCCGTCGCGACGCTGGAACGGGATTTTCTCAGCATTCTCAGAGACGTACTGCCGGGGCTGACGCGCCGCAACGATTGAGACGTCGAATCGAGAAAAACACGCTTGCCTCCGGCCCTCAAATCTGTTGGACTGCTTTTGGTTATAGTCAGACCGGATGATGCTCTGGACGGCAGCGTGCTGGCCGATCCAAAGCTTCCGTCCGACATCGGGGGGACGCCATGGCGGATACCGGGCAGAAGTTCATCAAGCGAAATCGACCGCCGCGCGTGCACATCACCTACGAGGACCCGTACGACGCCGAGCGCAAGATCGAGCTACCCTTCGTGATGGGCGTCATGGCGGACCTGTCCGGCAACGACGCGGGCGTCGAGAAGCAGGACGTGGCCGACCGGAAGTTCACAGAATTCGACATGGACAACTTCGACAGTCGCATGGCGGCGATCGAGCCCGGCACGACCTTCAAGGTCGACGACAAGCTTTCGGGCGACGGTCACACGAAAATGTCGGTTCAGCTTCGCATGAAGAAGATGGACGACTTCAGCCCCGCCGCCATCGCCCGCCAGGTGCCGTCCCTCAAGACGCTGCTTGAGGCGCGCGAGCAGCTGTCGAACCTGCTCCGTTACATGGACGGCAAGGTGGCGGCGAGCGACCAGCTCAAGGCGCTGCTGAAGGATCCCCGTCTGATGGAATCGCTCAAGGAGAAGATGGGCGCGGATGCCGCGACCCCGGGCGACGAGCCCGCGGCGTGAGGCCGACGGTTCACACCATCCACTGACGACACGTCATCCGGGCGCTGCGAGCGACAGGCACGGCGAGGGGCAACGCATGTCATCCGAACTCATCGAACAGGTAAGCCGAAGCGGCGCAGCGCCATCCGTCGGGGAGGCGGACGAGTTCGCCAGCCTTCTCAAGCAGAGCTTCAAGCCGCGAACCGAGCGGGCCGCGACCGAGGTCGAGAACGCGGTCGGCACCCTGGTCAAGCAGGCGCTCGCAGACACGAGCCTGATCAAGGACGACGTCCTCGACACGATCGAGGAGATGATCGCCCGGATCGACCAGAAGCTCACCGCGCAGATGAACGAGATCCTGCATGCGCCCGAGTTCCAGCAGCTCGAGAGCGCGTGGCGAGGACTGAATTACCTCGTCTTCAACTCGGAAACGGATTCGAGCCTGAAGATCCGCGTCATCAACATGTCGAAGAAGGAGCTGTCACGGAACCTGAAGCTCTATCCGGGTGCCCGGTGGGACCAGAGCCCGTTCTTCAAGAAGATTTACGAGGCCGAGTTCGGCCAACTCGGCGGCGAGCCGTTCGGCTGCCTTATTGCGGATTACTATTTCAGCCATCTGCCGCAAGATGTGCAGCTCTTGCGCGACGTCAGCAAGGTCGCAGGCGCCGCTCATGCGCCCTTCTTCGCCGGCGCCGATCCCACGCTGCTCGGCATGGACAGCTATACCGAGCTCGCCAATCCGCGCGATCTCGGTAAGATCTTCGATACACCCGATTATGGTCCGTGGAAGTCGCTGCGCGACTCGCCCGACTCCCGCTATGTCGGGCTGTGCATGCCGCGCGTGCTCGCGCGCCTGCCCTACGGCGCAAAGACCGAGCCGGTCGAGGAGTTCGCCTTCGAGGAAGCCACCGACGGCCATACCGGCGACAAGTATGCCTGGATGAACGCCGCCTACGCGATGGCGGTGAACATCAACCGTGCCTACAAGGATTGCGGATGGACCGTGCGGATCCGCGGCGTGCAGTCGGGCGGCGAGGTGGTCAACCTGCCCAATCACACCTTCCCGACCGATGACGGCGGCGTCGACCTCAAATGCCCGACCGAGATCGCGATCAGCGACCGGCGCGAAGCCGAACTCGCGAAGGCCGGCCTGATCCCGATCATCCACCGCAAGAACACCGACAAGGCCGCCTTCATCGGCGCTCAATCGGTCTACAAGCCGAAGGCTTTCTTCGGTCCGAACGGCGTCGAAGCGACCGCGTCCGACAATCTATCCTCGCGCCTTCCTTACATGTTCGCGGTCTCGCGTTTCGCGCATTACCTGAAATGCATGGTCCGCGACAAGATCGGCTCGACCAAGGAGAAGGATCAGCTGACCAAGTGGCTGCAGGAATGGATTAACCAATACGTCGACGGTGATCCGACCAACTCGACAGAGCAGACGAAAGCCCGCAAGCCGCTGGCGGATGCTCGCGTCGACATCTTCCCGGACGAGGAGAACCCCGGATATTATTCGGCTCGGTTCTATCTTCGGCCGCATTACCAGCTCGAAGGCATGGATATCGGCATGAGTCTCGTGTCGAGGCTGCCCGCGCCGAAGCAATAATCCGCCTCGATGCGAGCACGCCGGCACGGCCCGCCTCCGGCGCGATCCAGGCGGTCAATCAATCGAAACCAACATACAAGCGGAGCGTGACATGGCAGTCGACATCTTCCTCAAGCTCGAAGGCATCAAGGGCGAGGCGCAGGACGACAAGTACAAGGATGAGATCGACATCCTGGCGTGGTCGTGGGGCGCTTCGCAATCCGGCACCACCCATTCCGGTTCCGGCGCCGGCGCCGGGAAGGTCAACGTTCAGGACCTCAGCTTGACCAAGTACATCGACAAATCCAGTGCGACGATCTTCCAGCATTGCTGTAATGGCAAGCATGTCACCAAGGGCAAGCTCATCGTCCGCAAGGCTGGTGAGAAGCCGCTCGAGTATCTGACCGTCGATCTTGAGGACATCATCGTCACCCACGTGTCGATGGGCGGCTCGGGCTCGGAGGACCGGCTGACCGAGAACGTGACGCTCAACTTCGCAACCTTTCACGTGAAGTATGCGCTCCAGAACAAGGACGGGTCGAAGGGCGCCGAAACGGAGCACAAATGGCACATCGCCAAGAACGTGGCCGGCTGACGACCACCTCGACGCCGCGCGCGCCATAGACCGGCTATCGGATCGCGTCTGGAGATCATTCTCCGCTCGAGGTCGGTAGTCGTCCTCGTCGCCCAGAACGCATGTGCCGGTCGGTCGGCCGCACCATTCACCTCAACACCATCGACGATTCCGGGAGGTGGGAGCTTGGCCCTGAACAGGAGCATACGGGTCAGGCCGGGGCTGATGACGGCGTTCCGGTCCGCCCACGCGTCGCGGGACGCGCGTCATGAGGCCGGGGCCGAGGTGCAGGACGGCGAGCGCGTCGTCGTCTCGCGCGGTCCGACCCATCGCTCCTCGACTGCCGCGGAAGAGCTGCAACGCTCCGTGTCGCAAGGGCTCGAGACCCTGATGAACACGGTCAATCTCGCCTCGTCGGCGGATCTCGGAGATTTCGCCGAGGCACGTCGATCGATCTTGAATTACGGGCTGCCGGACATCGCGCATCGCTCGATCGACGAGATCGGCGTCAACGAGATCGGGCAGGAGATCGGCACGGCCCTGCTCGCCTTCGAGACCCGCCTGGTGGCGGGCTCGATCGCCGTTTCGCGCGATACGACGCTCGACGACGCGGAGCTCAAGATCCGCTTCGTCGTGCGGGCGGACCTCAGCTGCGACCCGCTGAACCTGCCCGTCGAGTTCGTGGCCGACCTCGAACGCGACACCGGCAAGATCACGGTGAGCCGCCGATGAGTCTCGCCCGCGGACGGGCCGGACCCGCGTCATGAACCGCGAATTCCTCGACCTCTACAACCGCGAGCTCGGTGTCTTGCGTGAGCAGGCGCGCGAGTTCGGCGAGGAGTTTCCGGGCATCGCCGAGCGGCTCGGCGGGCTGGTCGAAGATCGCGCCGATCCGATGATCGCCGGGCTGCTCGAAGGTGCGGCGTTCCTGGCCGCGCGCGTGCAGCTCAAGATCAAGGACGAATTTCCAGAATTCACCCGCAACCTGCTCGAGCAGCTGGTTCCGAACTATCTCGCGCCGACGCCGTCGGTCATGCTGGCCCGCATCAAGGCGCCGTTCGGCGATCCGGCCCTGCGCCAGGGCGTTCGGGTCCAGCGTGACGCGAACCTCGATGCGACCTACCTTGAGCGCGAACGACGGATCGCCTGCCGCTTCAGGCTGACATCCGGCGTCACGCTCTGGCCGTTCGACGTCGCGGCGGCGGAGTACTTTCCGCAGCCGGCGCCGCTCCAGGCGCTCGGCATCAGGCCGGAAGCGAACGCGGTCGCCGGGATGAGGCTCACGCTGAGATGCCGCTCCGCGGCGACGCTCGACGAGGAGATCGCGGACCAGAAGGTCGCCGACACGCCCGACGCCTGGATCGCCGGCTGCGCGATAGACGACCTGCCGATCTACCTCGTGGGACCCGAGGCCGAGGCGATCCAGCTCTACGAGCAGCTCTTTGCCGACACGCTCGGCGTGTATGCGCGCTACCTCGACGGGTTCGGCGATCCGGTCGTCGTGCCGTTGCGGCCGGGCGCCGTCGAGCCCGTGGGTTTTGACCCCGGCGAGAGCCTGCTTCCGAAGGACAACCGGCTGTTCGACGGTTTCGATCTGTTGCGCGAGTACTTCATGTTCCCGCGCAAATTCCTTGCGTTCCGGGTCACCGGTCTTGCGCGCATCCTATCCGGCATCCGGACACGAGCGGTCGATCTCGTCTTCGCTTTCGACGAGGTGAGCCCGCGACTATCCGCGGCCGTGAGGCCCGACATGTTTGCGCTCTACGCCGTACCGGCGGTCAACCTGTTCGAGATGAGCCTCGACCGTGTGCCGATCGACCGGCGTCAGCACGAATTCCACCTCGTGCCCGACCGAAGCCGTGTCCTCGAGTTCGAGCCGCATCGCGTGACGGCGGTCTATGCCCACCAGTCGGGCCGCCCCGACAAGGTTCCCGTCAAACCGCTGTACTCGCCTAAGGGCGAGGGCGCCGCCGAGGATCTGTTCTACACGATCCGTCGGCTGCCACGGCGGCGATCGAGCCGGGAACGGTCGATTGGCGGCGTGTCCGACTATACCGGCACTGACATGTTCCTGTCGCTCGTCGAGCCTGCCGGGATCGATGCCGAGACGGACGTCGCCGAACTCAGCGTGCGGGCGCTCTGCTCCAACCGGCACCTGCCCGAGTTCCTGCCGGTCGGCGAGGGAGCGGTCGACTTCCGGCTGTCGGACGACGGTTCGCTCGGCATCGTGTGCGCCTCCGGGCCGACCCGTCCACGCGAACCGGTCCTCGCCCAACTGCGCAGCCGCACCACCACCCTCTCGACTGGCGAGGTCACCTGGCGGCTGATCAGCCTCCTCAGCCTCAACCATCTCGGGCTCGTGGAGCGGGGCGGCGGTGGACGTGGCCAGTCGCTGCGCGAGACGCTCACGCTCTTCGCCGATCTGAGCGACGGCGCCATCGAGCGGCGCATCCGCGGGGTCCGCAACATCGATAGCCGGCCCCTGTCGCGGCGCATGCGTCAGCGCACCGGCACGGGCGTCGCGCGCGGAACCGAGATCACGGTCACGCTGGACGAGAAGGCATTTGAGGGCTCCGGGGTCTTCCTGCTGGGCGCTGTCCTCGACCGGTTCTTCGCCGAGTATGCCGGGCTCAACCATTTCACGCAGACCGTCATACGCACGGTCGAGCGGGGGGACATCATGCGATGGCCCGCCCGTGCCGGATCGAGGCGCGTGCTGTGAGCGGGCGACCATGACCTTCTCGGCCGACCTGGCGCGTGAACCCTGGGGGTTCGATCTCCTGGCGACGCTGCGGCGCATCGAGCGCAGCTTCCCCGACCAGCCGCGCATCGGCGACAGCTCCACGCGTCGCGAGGATTACGTTGCGCTCGGCGAAGACCCGTATCTCGACTTTCCGGCCTCGACGATCGGGCGCGCGGACCGGGATCCGCAAGGGCGGTTGCGGCTCTTCGTGAAGTTCATGGGGCTGCTCGGGCCGCAGGGGCCGCTGCCGCTCGCCACGACCGACGAAGCGCGCGCTTGGCTGCTCGATCGTGACGAGGCCTTCGCGCGCTTCCTCGATATCCTGAACCACCGCTTCGTGCAGCTCTTCTACCGCGCCTGGGCGGATGTCCGCCCGATCGCCCAGCACGAGCGGCCGGGGGACGACCGCTTCACGACCTATATCGGTGCCCAGATCGGGCTCGGGTCGCCCGCCTCCGCGGGCGTCGACGGCTTGGACGATGCGGGCAAGCTCGCCTTCGCGGGGCTGCTCGCGCCGGCGGCCAAATCCGGCTCGCGGCTGCGCAACGCGATCGCCGGGTTGCTTCGCGTCGAGGTCGAGGTCGAGGAGTTCGTCGGCACGCATCTCGAGTTCGAACCGGCCGACCGCAGCCGGCTCGGGCTCGCGCACGGACGGCTCGGCGTCGATCTGCTCCTGGGCGCCGGGGTGTTCAGCGTCGAGGACAAGATCCGCTTGCGGATCTTCGCGGCCTCGTTGCCCGATTACGAGCGGTTCCTGCCGAGCGGACGAGATTGCGAGCCGCTCGCCGACCTCGTGTTCTTCTACCTCGGCCACGAGCTCGACTGGGACGTCGAACTGGCGCTGCCGGTCTCCTGCGTCGAGCCGATGCGGATCGGGCGCTTCGGGCGGCTCGGCTACACGAGCTGGCTCGGGGCGAGCGAGGCCCGGCCGAGCCCGGACGGTTACCGGCGGGACGCCCGTTTCCACCCCGCCGAACGCGTGGCCCGCGAGCGCGATGCCCGCGCCCGCCAAGCCGCGGCGTAAAGGTCAGGAGCCGTCGTCATGGCCGATATCAGCCTCGAAACGGTGACGGGCAAGCTCAACCGGGTGGGCTACGACGCCTTCATCCAATCGCTGCGCCAAGCCAAGGGCGTTGGCCACCGCAACGTCGAGCTCGCGCACTGGCTGTTCCACCTTCTCCAACGCGACGCCAGCGACGTCGCGCTCACGCTCGACCATTACAAGCTCGACCGGGCGAAGCTTCTCGCCGACCTGTCGCGCGCGATCGACGGATTGCGCAAGAACGAGACGGAGATGCCCGGCATCTCGAACGCGCTCGTCGACATGCTGGACCGGGGCTGGCACTACGCGACCCTGTTCTTCGGGGAGACGCAGATCCGCTCCGGCCACGCGCTGGTGGCGATCCTGAAATCGAACGAGCTGAAGCGCGCGCTCACCGACCTCTCGGGCGAGTTCGGCCGCATCCCGGTGGACGCGCTCTCGGGCGAGCACCGGTCCGTCTGGGCGAGCTCCGAGGAGGAGAACCTGCGCCCGATGGACGGGGCCGGCGCGGTCGCGGCCGGTACGCCGGGCGCCGAGGCGGCGGGCGCCAAGGGACAGACCGCGCTCGACCGCTTCTCCCAGGACCTGACCGCGCGGGCGGCCTCCGGCGAGATGGACCCGATCCGCGGCCGCGACGAGGAGATCCGCCAGCTCATCGACGTGCTGATGCGGCGCCGGCAGAACAACCCGATCCTCACGGGCGAGGCGGGCGTCGGCAAGACCGCCGTCGTCGAGGGCTTCGCGCAGCGCATCGCGTCCGGCGACGTGCCGCCGCCGCTCAAGGGCGTGCGCCTGCACGCGCTCGATATCGGCCTCATGCAGGCCGGCGCCTCGATGAAGGGCGAGTTCGAGCAGCGGCTGCGCTCGGTCATCGACCAGGTGCAGTCCTCGCCGACCCCGATCATCCTGTTCATCGACGAGGCCCACACGCTAATCGGCGCGGGCGGCGCAGCCGGCACGGGCGACGCCGCGAACCTGCTGAAGCCCGCGCTCGCGCGCGGCACGCTGAAGACGATCGCGGCCACGACCTGGGCCGAGTACCGGCTTTATTTCGAGAAGGACCCGGCGCTGACCCGCCGCTTCCAGCCGGTTCAGGTCGGCGAGCCCGGGATCGAGCAGTGCTGCGACATGCTGCGCGGCATCTTGGCGCCCATGGAAAAGCACCACAAGGTGCGCATCTCCGACGCCGCCGTGGTGGCGGCCGTGACGCTCTCGTCACGCTACATTCCGGCCCGGCAACTGCCGGACAAGGCGGTGAGCCTGCTCGACACCGCCTGTGCGCGCGTCGCGATCAGCCAGACCGCCGTTCCGGCCGCCATCGCGGACGCGAAGGTCGCGATCGCGTCGCGCCAGGGCGAGCGCGCGGCGCTCGTCGCTGACCGCGACCTCGGGGTGGGCGACGACGAGCGCGTCATCGAGATCGATGCCGAGATCGTCGAGTTCGAGGAGAAACTCGCCGCGCTGGAAGCTGCCTTCGCGGCCGAGACCGGCATCGTGACCGACATACTTGCGCTGCGCGAGAAGCTAGCGGCGAAACCCGAGGGAGCCAAGCCGAACGGCGCTTCTCCTCCCCGCCCGGCAGGGCCCGGACCGCAGGGGGAGGTGGCAGGCGCGCAGCGCCTGACGGAGGGGAACAATCCGTCTGGACTTCCACACCCCGGTTCGGGCCTCCCCTTCGGTCCCGGCGAAGCCGGGCGGGAGGGAGAAGCAGCGCCGGCCGCGCCGAACGGCGCCACGCTCACCACCCATCCGGCCGACATCCGGGCGACGCTGCGCGAGCGCTCGGGCGCGCTGGAGGCGATCGATCCCGAGACGCGTATGATCTACGCCCACGTGGACGAGCAGGCGATCGCCTCCGTGGTGTCGGACTGGACCGGCATCCCGGTCGGCCGGATGGTGAAGGACGAGATCGAGAACGTCCTGCGCCTGCCCGAGATCCTGAACCGGCGTGTCGTCGGCCAGTCGCACGGGCTCGCGATGATCTCGAAGCGCATCGAGACGAACCGCGCGCGGCTCGACAACCCGAACAAGCCGATCGGCGTCTTCATGCTCTGCGGACCCTCGGGCGTCGGCAAGACCGAGACCGCGCTCGCGCTCGCCGAATCCCTCTACGGAGGCGAGCAGAACATGATCACGATCAACATGAGCGAGTTCCAGGAGGCGCATACCGTCTCGACGCTGAAGGGCGCGCCCCCCGGTTATGTCGGCTACGGCGAGGGCGGCCGCCTGACCGAGGCCGTGCGCCGCAAGCCCTACAGCGTGATCCTGCTCGACGAGGTCGAGAAGGCGCACCCGGACGTGCACGAGCTGTTCTTCCAAGTCTTCGACAAGGGCGTGATGGAGGACGGCACCGGCCGGCGCATCGACTTCAGGAACACGCTCATCATCCTGACGTCCAACGTCGGGACCGACCTCATCATGCAACTCTCCAAGGACCCCGGCTACGCGTCCGACCCGGACGCGCTCGCGCAGGCGCTGCGTCCGGACCTCCTCAAGGTGTTCCCGGCGGCTCTTCTCGGCCGCATCGTGACGATCCCCTACTTCCCGCTCTCGCCCTTGATGCTCGGCGGCATCGTGCGGCTGCAACTCGACCGCATCGGCCACCGCATTCGCGACAACCACGACGCGGCCTTCTCGTACGACGACGCGGTCGTCGACCACATCGTGTCGCTCTGCAACGACCCGGATTCGGGCGGCCGGATGATCGACAACATCATCACGAATACTTTGCTGCCGGCGCTCTCGCGCGAGTTCCTCAACCGCTCGCTGGCGAAGGAGGAGCTGAGCGAGGCGCGGGTGACGGTGGCGGACGGGGCGTTCGCATATGAGTGGGGCGAGGCAAGCTCGGCCTCGCTGAACGCGGGTGCCGTGCGGGAGACACATCGGTCGGAAGTGGGCGCCGACCAAGCAACGCTGCCCGAAACCCTGCCGCAACTGCCGTCGATGAGGCTTTCGGATTCCGCTGACACGACGGGACCTATCGGTGGCAGCTAACGACAATTTTTTGCCGGAAGCGATGCGACAGGTTCCTATCTGTCCGCGCGTGGCTTCAACGCGGCCGGAGACAAATCCGGCGGCATCGTGGCGCCGACGATTGTCGAATTACCAGCCGGAGCGATCATCGTTCGCCTGTATCACGCGGTGGGACGTGAGTTCGGTGAATGGTGGTCGACCGTCTCCGAACTGCAGAAGGTGTTCGGATATTTCGGCCGAACGGGCGTCGCTGCTGCGACGGGGCGACCTGAAGGAAAGGGCATTCTCCAGGCGACCCTCGCCATTCGACACGATTGGGGCGGCAACTCGCCCGATCATCTCGGGCGCTTCATATGTGCTGAAACGACCGACGTTGTAAGAGCCTATTTCGGACCAGGAGACGACGCGCCATCAGCAGACAAGAAGCAAGTTCAGAAAGCGGTTAGGATACTTGCGCCTGATGACACTCAGATGCGCTTTCGTCAGCTGTTTCTGCCACAATGCTGGAAGTACCAAAATGCCTTCCGGGTCATCTTGACCGGCTCGACCGATACCGGATTGTTACCGGCACTCCGAAAGTTTGCAGGAGCGCCTTTTTCTTTTGAGTCGATGAGGTGCTGAGGGATGAATCGAGTCTAGTCGCCAGCGAACAACCTGCAGCGATCCTCGCCCTGTCCACTATCTTGGGATCTGCCAATGACTTATTTCATGAAGCTAAACTCCGAGATGGCTGGCTTCGACAAGGATCGAAACACGCTGGTCATGGGCCAGAACAGTTCCGCACGCTTCTACTTGCTGGGGGGAGCTGGTCACCAGGTTCGCATCGACGGCAGCATCGTCACCGTTCAAGCGGGCGAGGATGACGACAAGGCGTTCCATAAGGGCACGCCGAATGTCGGCAAGACCGAGTACGTCCGTAAGGTGACCGTTACGACGAAATCTCAGACGGGGCAGGCGACGTTGGTCGCGACGGATGGTAACGGCCTCCCAAGCGCCGCACCCATCACGATCTACGTCGCCGACAACAAGCAGGGCCGACGCGTTGCTGACAAAGACATGGACTCGGAAATGCGCGTCGAGCTCCAAAAATTGCCGCTCCGAGACGCCGTGATCCGGATTGCGGAGGATCAGGTCCACAGTGACCTCATTGCCGACAAGGGTGGGAAGAAGGGCGCAGATCGCTATCATCTCAACCCTGCTTATGGGACGCAATGGTGCGGCAAGTTTGCCCATTGGTGCTGGGAGCGGGCCTGCGAGGTCAAAGGCGTACCGAATCCGTTCGGCCCGTCAGGGGACACGTTCCTATCGCCTCAGAAGGCGATCAGCTGGGGCATGCGTGACGACACGCCGGGACAATTGCTACAGTATAGCGGTCCAGACCCGATGGGTAAGGTCAAGAGCAGTCAGGATTTGCGAGAGATCGGCTGGAACGGGAATTGGCTCGAGCCGGGCGACCTCGCTCTTTGGCGCGAGAGGGGAACTGGACATTTCAAGCACGTCTCTTTCGTCAAGGCGACGGAAGGCGAGGTGCTTGTCGATATCAACGGCAATGCCTACGACGCCGGAACCGGCTCAGCATTCGCCATCATCGAGCACCCCAATATCCGGGAGA
>CAHJXE010000047.1 GCA_903644085.1 Hyphomicrobiales bacterium | reverse complement strand
TTCAACGCGGCCGCGTCCACCTCCGGCAACAACTGGGGCGTCGGCGGCGGCCTCAGCATCACGCTGAACTGAGGGGACGCGTGATGATTCGCGCGATGTCGTCCTGGCCCCGGCGTCGCGTCGGATCTCATGTCGTGGGATCTTGGCTCGCCGGGCTCGCACTCGCGGCTCCGGCGAGCCTCTGGCTCACGGGCGCGGCGCTCGCCGGCGATGCGGGGTTCCGCATCAAGCCGAACGAGATGGCGCCGGCCGGGCCGCCCGGCGAGGTGCGCCGGGTCGTCCAGCCCTTCGGCGGCTGGACGCTGATCTGCGACGAAGACCTCAAGGCGCGCCGCAAGGTGTGTAACGTGTCGCAGGTGCTGGTGGACGGAGCCGGCGAGCCCGCCTTCAACTGGTCGCTCGCCGCGACGCGGGGCGGCGCGCCGGTCATCATCATGCGGGCGCCGAGCGGCGGCCTCGCGGCCCGCCATGTCGGGATCGCGTTCCGGCCGGGCGAGACGCCCGCAGAGTACGACCTCCCGTCCTGCGACGCGCAGACCTGCCTCGGCTTCCTCCCCGTGAGCCCGGCCCTGCAGAAGCGCCTGCGCGAGGGCGGCATGGCGCAGATCAGCCTGATGCACGAGGGCCGCCTGCGCACCCTCGACGCCCCGATGAAGGACCTCGCGACCGCGCTCGCGGCCGTGAAGTAGGGTTCACCCCTCGATCTTAGCGAAATCCGCGACCGCCCGCGTGGCGGCGCGCAGGCCGGCGAGCAGCGTCAGGCGGTTCGCCCTGAGCGCGGGATCGGCATCATTGACGGTCACGGCCTCGAAGAACGCGTCGACCGCCGGGCGGAGCTCGGCCAGCGCGCGCATCGCGCCCTCGAAGTCCTCGCGCGCGAGCGCGTCCGCGGCCGTTCGGCTTGCCTCGTCCAGCGCACCGGCGAACGCCCGCTCCTCGGCGAGAGCGAAGCCTGCGGGGTCCGGCGCACCGTCATAGGTACGTCCATCCTTCGCTTCCTCGATGCGCAGGATGTTGGCGGCCCGCTTGGTCGCCGCCACGAGATTGCGCCCGTCCTCGGTCTCGAGAAGCCGACTCAGCGCTTCGACCCGGCGCACCACAGTGAGCAGGTCGTCGTTGGCGAGCTCGACCGATCGGCCGGGCGCGCCGCGCTCCCTTTCTCCGGGGGGCAGAGGGTCGGGGTGAGGGGGTTCCGCCCCATCCGGAGAGGGCGCATCCCCCTCACCCTGCCCTCTCCCCCCCGGGGAGAGGGTTCTGGCGCCCAGCACGGCATCGATGAGATCGTGCCGCGCGCCGCGGTCGCGGAGGTAAACCTTGAGGCGGTCGTGGAAGAAGGAGAGGAGGTCCGACGCGAACGAGCCCAGCCTCGCGGCAGGAGCCGTGGCTGGATCTTGTCCCGCAGTATCGAGTGCGGGCAGAGGACGACCGAGCCGAGCTCGACTGAAGGCATGGTGGAGCGAGAGCCGCAGCCCGTTTTCCAGCACTAGCCGGATCACACCCAAAGCCGCGCGCCTCAGCGCATACGGGTCCTTCGACCCCGTCGGCGTCTCGCCGATCGCCCAAAACTCGACCAGCGTGTCGAGCTTGTCGGCGAGCGCCACCGCGACTGAGACCGGGTCGGTCGGCACGCGGTCGGAGGGTCCGACCGGCTTATAGTGCTCCTCGATCGCGGCCGCCACGGACGCGTGCTCGCCCTGCGCGGCCGCGTAGGTGCGCCCCATCAGGCCCTGCAACTCGGGAAACTCGCCCACCATCTCGGTCACGAGGTCGGCCTTCGCGAGCCGCGCGGCGCGCTCCGCCAGATCCGGGTCCGCCCCGAGGGCGGGCGCGAGTTCCCGCGCCAGCGCGGCGATCCGCTCGACCCGCTCGAACTGCGTGCCGAGCTTCTCGTGGTACACGATGGAGCGCAGCTTCTCCAGCCGGTCCGCCAGCGGCACCTTGAGGTCGCCGTCCCAGAAGAACTTGGCGTCGGAGAGCCGGGCGCGCACGACGCGCTCGTTGCCGGCGACGATCGCCTCGCCGCCGTCATGCGCCGCGATGTTCGCGGTCAGGATGAAGCGGTTCGCGAGGGCGCCGTCGGGCCCGCGCAACACGAAGCACTTCTGGTTCGCCCGGATGGTGGCGCGGATTGCCTCGGGGGGGATCGCGAGAAAACTCGCGTCGAACGAGCCCATCAGCACGACCGGCCACTCGACGAGGCCCGCGACCTCCTCCAGCAATCCCTCGTCCTCCACCACCTCGTAGCCTTGCGCGAAGGCGAGGTCGCGCGCGTCGTGGGCGACCATGTCGCGACGTCGCGCGGGATCGAGCACCACGTAGGCGGCCTCCAGCGCCGCGACGTAATCCTCGAAGCGCCGCACCCGGATGGCGCCCGGCGCCATGAACCGATGCCCGCGCGTCACGTCGCCGGACGCGAGCCCGTCGACCTCGAAGGGCACGATCTGCGGCGTCTCGATGTCATTGTCGAACACGCATAGGATCGATTGCAGGGGCCGCACCCAGCGCAGCGACCCGGGCTGGGCGGAGGCCGCGCCCCAGCGCATCGATTTCGGCCAGGGGAAGCTCCGGATGACGGCCGGGACGATCTCGGCCAGCACGGCCGGGGTCGGACGGCCGGGGCGCTCGATCACCGCCACGTAGCTGTCGCCCTTCTTCGGGTCGCTCTGGACGGTGAGTTGCTCCCGGGTGAGCCCGGTCGACTTGAGAAAGCCCGCGAGCGCGGCCTCGGGCGCGCCGACGCGCGGTCCCTTGCGCTCCTCGCGCAGATCCTGGCCCTTTGGGGGGAGGCCCGCGATGTGGAGCGCCAGCCGCCGCGGCGTCGCGAACGCGACCGCGCCCTCGTAGAGGAAACCCTGCGCGACGAGCGCATCCGTCACGAGCCGGCGCAGGTCGTCCGCCGCGCGCGCCTGCATGCGGGCCGGGATCTCTTCGGAGAGGAGTTCGAGCAGGAGGTCAGGCATGAAGGTAGGCGAACCAAGTTCGCCCTCGTCGGGTGCTCGACCGGAGGGATCGAGTCCCAAGAAGGGCTACAGACGGCGCGGGATCGCGTGCTTCGAGGCTGTCGCTGCGCGCCAGCACCTCAGCATGAGGAACGTGGAGGTGCTCTTACGCGATCGAGAGCCGGCGGGGAACGCCGCCTCACCCCCGGCTGGCCGAGATCTCCACCTCGGTCACGAGGTCGTACTGGCCGTCGGCGGAGACCTCGCAACGCAGCCGCATCTGGGCGCGGCGCGAGCCGTGCGCGAGGTCGAGCAGGCGGAAGAAGCGCTCGGCCGAGAAGAACACGTCGAACCGGTGCTCGCCCGCGCTCGATACGCCGAAGAAGTCGCCCTGGACGCGCTCGAAGCGCTCCGGCCAGCTCTTCGCGCGCATCTTGAGCTGGGCGGTGGTCGAGCCCCAGAACGTCAGGTCGACATCCCCGATATCCTCCCCGCTCTCCGCCATCGCGCCGATGCCGGTGAGCTTCGCGACCCCCGTATCGGTGGTCGCGGTGCAGATCAGGTCGTAGGAGACGCGGGTGATCGAGATGCGAAGCGTGCGCTGCGATCCGGGCGTCATGCGGCCTTCTCCCGTGCGAGGCCGCCGGCCTCCGCGCCGTTTCTTGCGAGGCCGGGGGCCTCAATCTCTTGCCAAGTGAGACCCCCGGCCTCGGTCTTGAGCCAAGCCGCCCCGCAAGCCTTGGCGAGGTCGCGCACCCGCAGGATGTAGCTCTGGCGCTCCGTCACCGAGATCACGCCGCGCGCGTCGAGCAGGTTGAAAACGTGGGACGCCTTGATGCATTGGTCGTAGGCGGGCTGCGCCATGCGGTGGCGCGGGTCGTTCCCGCCTTCCGCCGGCTCGCCGGCCGCCAGGTAGGTCCGGCAGGCGCCCTCCGCATCGCGGAACTGGCGGAACAGCATGGCGGTGTCGGCCACTTCGAAATTGTGGCGCGAATACTCCTCCTCGGCCTGGAGGAAGACGTCGCGATAGGTCACGCGGTCCGGCCCGTCGAGCCCGTTGAAGTTGAGGTCGTAGATCGACTCGACGCCTTGCAGGTACATGGCGAGGCGTTCGAGCCCGTAGGTGAGCTCGCCCGCGACCGGCGCGCATTCGAAGCCCGCGACCTGCTGGAAGTAGGTGAACTGCGACACCTCCATGCCGTCGCACCAGCATTCCCAGCCGAGACCCCAGGCGCCGAGCGTCGGGCTCTCCCAGTCGTCCTCCACGAAGCGGATGTCGTGCAGGCCGGTATCGATGCCGATCGCGTCGAGCGAGCCAAGATACAACTCCTGCAGGTCGGGCGGGTTCGGCTTCAGGATGACCTGGAACTGGTAGTAGTGCTGGAGCCGGTTCGGATTCTCGCCGTAGCGCCCGTCCTTCGGCCGCCGCGAGGGCTGGACGTAGGCGGCCCGCCACGGCCGGGGCCCGAGCGCCCGCAAGGTCGTGGCCGGGTGGAACGTGCCGGCCCCGACCTCCATGTCGTAGGGCTGCAGGATCACGCAGCCCCGTGCCGCCCAGTAGCGCTGGAGGGTCAGGATCAGCCCCTGGAAGGACCGCGCCGGGCTCGATGTGTCGGGTTCGCTCGCCATGATGTCCGTCGAGGTGCTCTGCCCACACTAAAGCATGCGGATCGCGATTGGAGAACCGCCGGCCGCACCGATTCGGGGAGCGGCCGTTACCGCGTAACGTTAATAATGCGTTGTGCTGGAACATTCCCCGGTTCGACGGCATTCTTCGGCTGCATCACAGAGGCGTGTGCGCCCGCGCACAGCAGAACCCGGTCGGCGGCGGCTAGGTCGGTCCTGACAAACCGTGATGGTGGAGACAAGTCGATGAGCAAGCTCGGGAACGCGATCAAGATCTTGGCCGTGCCGTGCCTGCTGTTGGGCTTCGCGGCCGGGGCCGACGCCTCGGCGGCGAAACCCGCGAAGGTCGCCTCCACGGTCAAGATGGCGAGCGGCGTGGAGACAGCGCCGTCCGTCTCGGCCGTTCCAATCGCGGCGCCCGCCGTCCAGGCGGCAGTATCGGTCTCGTCCATCCCCGCCTGCGCCCGGAAGGTCAAAGTGATCTACGCAGGCTATGGCGAGGCCGAACGCGCCGGATGTTCGGTCGCCTCCGCCGAGACGACGCCGTAGGTCTGACGGATCACGTCGACGCGATCCGTCCCCGGTTAACACGACCTCAAGCCCAGGCGTCCTAACTTCGTCCCATTGG
This sequence comes from Hyphomicrobiales bacterium, assembly GCA_903644085.1. Lineage (GTDB taxonomy): Bacteria > Pseudomonadota > Alphaproteobacteria > Rhizobiales > Beijerinckiaceae > Enterovirga. Next base: position 9,627 of record CAHJXE010000047.1, on the reverse strand, counting down.
CGCTGGGGCGGACCGTGTCGTCGAATCAATCGGTGAGGCGGGAAGATGCGGGAGTCCCTACTCCCGTCCTCTGGGTCAGCTTGGCTGCATCCGCCTATGCGTGGGCGGTCTTCTCCTGGAACTTCGTTCACCCGGGGCTCATAGGCTACGATTTCGGCGGTCCGGGCACCGACTGGATGGTGTTCTACAGCGCCGCCAGGGCCGTCCTCGCCGGCCAGAAGGCGGTCTTGTTCGAGGGGGATCGATTTACCGAGTACCTCAATACCGGGATGGCGAGCTGGCTGAGCGCGCCGCTTCCCTATCGGCCCTGGGTCAACCCGCCGATCTTCCTGTTCCTGCTGGTACCGCTCAGCGGGCTAGGTTTCCTCGGATCGTACCTCGTCTTCCAGGGTTTGAGCGCCGCTGCCCTCGCGTGGGCACTCGCGGGCATCGACAGCCGTCGTGATCGACAGATGTCGCTCGCTGTGATCATCTCGCCCGCTGCCGCCATCACGGCGATCCAGGGACAATCCGCGATGCTTGTCGCGGCGCTTCTCGTCGGCGGTTTGCGGCTCGCGCCCGCGCGACCCGTCCTGGCGGGGGCCTTGCTCGCGGTGCTCACGTTCAAGCCCCAGTTCTGGATGTATGTCCCGGTCGCACTCGTCGGCGCACGCCATTACCGCTGCCTGTTGGCTGCATTCGTGGGTGCGGGGCTGCTCGCCGTCGCAAGCGCCCTCACGTTCGGCATCGATCACTGGATCTGGTGGTTCGGGCAGGCGGCCGGCGGCCTGACCGATCCCGGATCGAAATGGGTCGAGTACGGACGGCTCTGGGGCAACAGCGTCAGCACCTGCGCGGTGCTGCTCGGCCTGCCGCCTCCTGTCCCGAGTCTCCTGCAAGGGCTCGCGACCCTGGGGAGCGCGGTCGCGGTCTTCGTCGCGTACCGGTCAGCCCTGCCGGCGAACCGGAAGCTCGCGGCGTTCCTCGTCGCGACTCTCCTGGGGGCTCCGCATTCCGGCTTCTACGACACGATCCTGGCGGTCGTGGCGGCGGGCCTATGGCTCGGAGGAACGAGACTGCGCGAGGACGACATGCGACCCTGGATCGTGGCGCTCGTCCTGTGGCTCGCGCCGTTGCTGATGCCGCCGGCGATCGTGCCGATCGGCCGGCTGTTCCCGATCGTCCTGGCGGTCTTCCTCGCGGGCCTCCTCATGCCCATCAGATCGCCACGGGCGATAACCGGCGTCGCTTGACGCGAGCCGGTCACACGCCCGTGTCACCACGATGCAGGGCGTCCGATTCAGGCGTGGCGCGGCCCTCGCGGTCCTGAAGTACGAGCGGCGGATCGAGCCGCAGCGGCGCGCGGCTGCCCTTCACGCCCGAGATCAGCACGCGGATCGCCGGACGCGTCGCCCGCGCGTGAACGGGGCGAAGGGCGAGGCCGCCGAAACGACCCCGCATCGCGTCGAGACACGCGGGCAGCGCATCGGCGCGGTGGATGAGGCCGATCCGCCCGCCGGGCCGCAGAAGGTCCGCGCAGACGCTCAGCCATGCGTCGAGCGTCCCTTCGGCGAAGCTGTGCGCCATCGCCTTGCGGGGCTCCGGCGAGGGCCGGTGCCGGCCGAATTCGAGGTAGGGCGGGTTGGTCAACACGAGATCCGCCATGCCGGCATTCAACCCCGCGGCCCGGCGCTCGGCGGCCGGGACGAGGATGTCGGCCGTGATCACCACGGCGCGGCCGGAGAGGGCGTTCTCCTCGACGTTCCGGCGGGCGAGGTCTGCGAGGTCGGGATCCCGCTCGACCAGCACGGCGCAGGCCGCGGGCTCGCCTCGCAGCACGGCCAATCCCACGGCGCCCGTACCGGCGCCGAGATCGAGTACCCTCTCGCCGGGTGCAGGGATCGCCAGCCCGGCGAGCAGCGCCGCGTCGGTGCCGGCCCGATGAGCGCCCCGGGGCGGCTGGTAGAGGAGAAGCCGTCCGCCGAGCCAGGCATCGGCCGCCGCCCGCCCGGCGTCATCCATCCCGCAATTCGGCCGCGAGCCCGGCCTCCACGATGAGACGGCGCGCCTTCACGGCCCAATCCTTCGGCACGAGCAACCGGCGCGGGAAGGCCGCGATGCCGCATTCGAGCATGCTCATGTGGTTGTCGGCGACGAGCACCGGGACCCGCTCTCCCTTGAGCAGACTCTCCACGAAACCGATGAGCACCGGGTCGCTCGTGCGGATGAGTTCGATCATGTGGGGCTCGGTGGGGCCACTTGCGTCAACGCCGCCGATTGCGGCACGTGCACGACGCGTGCGAGCGTACCATATCCGGGTGCGGTACGCGTTCGGCAACCGGGAGAGTCACGTGGGCGTGGTTGTGTCCTTGGGAGAGCGCAGTTCGGGCGCCGACATCGACGACCTCGTCGCTCTCGTCCGCCCCGACATGGAGCGGGTGAACAGCCTCATCCTGTCGCGCACGGGGTCGCGCGTCACGATGATCCCCGAGGTCGCGAACCATCTGATCTCGTCGGGCGGCAAGCGATTGCGCCCGATGATGACGCTCGCGACCGCGACGCTCTCCGGCTATCGCGGCGAGGGACACATCAATCTCGCGGCCGCGGTCGAGTTCATGCACACCGCGACGCTGCTCCACGACGACGTAGTGGACGGGTCCGGCATGCGGCGCGGTCGCGTGACGGCGCGGCTGAAATGGGGCAACGAGGCGAGCGTGCTGGTCGGCGACTTCCTGCTCGGCCAGGCTTTCAAGATGATGGTCGAGGTGGGGTCGATCCGCGCGCTCGGCATCCTGTCGACCGCCGCCTCCGTCATCGCGGAGGGCGAAGTCATGCAACTCGCGGCCGCCAAGAACACCGAGACGAACGAGGACGAGTACCTGCACGTCATCCGCGGCAAGACCGCCGAGCTCTTCGCGGCCGCCTGCGAAGTCGGGGCGGTGATCGGCGAGCGCCCGAAAGCCGAGCAGGCGGCTTGCCGCAGCTACGGCATGAATCTCGGCATCGCGTTCCAGCTCGTCGACGACGCGCTGGATTACGGCGGGACCGCGATCGCGCTCGGCAAGAACGTCGGGGACGATTTCCGCGAGGGCAAGGTGACGCTGCCCGTCGTCCTGTCGTTCCGCCGCGGCGACGACGGGGAGCGCGTCTTCTGGCGGCGCACGCTGGAGCAGGGCGCGATCCAGGACGGCGACGTCGAGACCGCCATCGGCATCATGCGCCGCCACCGCGCGCTTGAGGATACGATCGAGCGCGCCCGCCATTACGGCGCGATGGCGCGCGACGCCCTGGCGCTCTTCCCCAAGAGCCCGATGAAGGGGGCGCTGCTCGACACGGTCGATTTCTGCATCTCGCGCACGCATTGAGCGTCTGGCCGGTCAGCGCAGCAGCGTCGGCCTCACCCACCAGCCCGGTTCGGCGATCTTGAGCGACCGGGCGGCGCGCGAGGCGGCGTGGCAATCGTCGTAGAGCCCGAACACGGTCGCGCCCGATCCGGACATGCGCGCGAGCCGGCACCCGTCGGTCGCACGAAGGCGGTCCAGCGCCGTGCCGATGACGGGCGCGAGGGCGAGCGCCGGCGGTTCGAGATCGTTGCGCCCCTCCGCGAGGCGTGACAGCAAGGTTTCTCGGTCCGCCATCCCGTCGAGCGGCGGGTGCGCCGCCACGCTCGTGTCCTGCCCGGCCACGAGGCCGAGCGCGCGGAAGATCGCAGGTGTCGGAACCGCGACCCCGGGGTTGACCAGCACCGCGAAGAGCTTCGGGACGTCGAGCGCCGGGCCGACATGCTCGCCCGCGCCCGTCATCATGCGGGCGCGCGGATCGAGGCAGACCGGCACGTCCGCACCGGTCGCGCGCGCGGCGTCGAGGATCGCGGGGTCGTCGGGCGCGAGCCCGTTCGACCGGCCGAGCAGGCGCAGCGCCGCGGCCGCGTCGGAGGATCCGCCCCCGATTCCGGCCGCGGCCGGCAACCGCTTGACCAAATGGAAGGCGCCCCGCTTCAGGCTGGGAACCCGCGACGTGAGCGCGTCAGCGGCCCGGACGACCAGGTTGTCCCCCGTCGCGCCCGCTAAATGGGCGGTCGGACCCGCGACGGTGAGCGACAGAGATTGGCCCGGCTCCAGCGTCAGAAGGTCCGCGGTGCCGGCGAAGACGACGAGGCTTTCGAGCACATGATACCCGTCCGCACGGCGCCCCAGCACGTGTAGCGTCAGGTTGACCTTGGCGGGCGCGCGGGTGGTGAACGGCATCAAGTCCACGCGGGATCGATACGAGGTCGATTGATCAACGCCGGTCCGCCACTGACTTCAGATCCATGCGGCTCATTTGTCCCAACTGCCACGCATGATACCGATCCTCATGGGATGCTACCGCCTTTTTCTCTCGTATCTCGTCGTCCTGAGCCACCTGCAGATATCGCCGTTTGGAATAAACTCCGGCGTCGTAGCTGTGATCTCGTTTCTTATATTGAGCGGCTACGTGATGACGGCGCTGGTCGAGAGATATTATCTCAGCCGGAGCCAAGTCATTCCGTTCTATGCCGATCGCATGATTCGACTTTTTCCACAGTTCATCTTCTACTCGCTGGTGACGCTGCTCGCCGTCTTATTCGGCTTGAAGCATCAATGGATCTCTCGCGTACCGAGCATGCCAAGCATTCTCGCTCAACTGACGATGTTGCCTCTCAATCTGTACACCCAGTTCCCCGACATGCTCCTGCCCCAAGCCTGGTCGTTAGGCCTCGAACTCACTTTCTACGCGGTCATTCCGCTCGTGCTGCTTCTCCGAATACGGCTTCAGCTCGCGATCGCGTCGTTCGTCGTCTTCTTTCTTGCATATCTAGGTATATTGGACGCAGATTGGTTCGCTTACCGCCTCTTGTTCGGAACCTTCTTCATATTCATGCTGGGGAGCTGGATCTACCGGTCCGACAGGCGCTTCGGGCAGATCGCGTTGCTCGCCGTCAGCATCATCTGCGCCATCATGCTGTTGATCGGCAACACCGACATGCGTGACGTCCTGCTCGGCATCGTGATCGGTATCCCGGCTGTGCACGGGCTGGCGTCCCGAGCCTTCGGACGGATCGACGGCTTAGCGGGAGATCTCAGCTATGGGGTATTTCTGAACCATAACCTGGTCATCATGCTGCTCGCTGAGGCGCTGGGAGTTCCACCCGCCCCATTACTCGTTGCCCTCACACTCGTCGTCGCGACATCGTTGAGCTTTCTCTCGTTCAGATACCTGGAAAAACCTCTCATTCACGCCCGAAGACGGATGAGGCGAGTGACGAACGCCTCGACAATGCATTTCGGTCGGCGCCACTGACATCGGCGATGTGACCTCCGATCAGCGAGCGGCGACCAGGTTGGCGCTCCCGGCATGCACCGGGCGGCGCCTAGCGGGGGTCGCGACACGCACCCTAGCCTCCGCTTTTCGTCGGCTCGCCCGCCTTCTGCTCGGCCTCGGCGGGCTTGGGCTCATCGGGCAGGCCCGACGCGAGCTTACCCTCGATGCTCTTCAGGTCGTCGGGCTCGGGGCCCGAGTCCTTCGCGTGTTGCCACTGGAACTTGGCTTCGAGCTTGCGCCCGACGCGCCAGTAGGCGTCGCCCAGGTGGTCGTTGATGACGGGGTCGCCGGCCTTCAGCTCGGCCGCCTTCTCGAGTTCCCGCACCGCGTCCTCGTAGTGCCCGAATCGGTAATAGGCCCAGCCGAGGCTGTCGATGATCATCCCGTCGCGCGGGTTCAGCTCGACGGCGCGCTTCAGGAGCGCGAAGGCCTCGTCGAGGTTGATGTTCTGATCGACCCAGGAATAGCCGAGATAGTTCAGCACCTGGCTGCGCCCGATCGGCTGCGTCTCGGGCACGAGGTCAAGCGCCTTCTTCAGGTCGGCCTGCGCCGCCGGCCAGTCCTTCGCGCGCTCGAGCGCCGTGCCGCGGTAATAATAGAGCGGCCACAACCCTCCATCGGTCGCCGCCGTGCGGTCGATCGCGCGGCCGTAGATGGTCGCAGCTTCCGCGTACTGCTTGCGCGAGCGGTAGACGTTGCCGAGCGCGACGAGCACGTCGTTGTCGTCCGGCCGCTGCTTCTCCAGCGCCTCCAGCTGCTTCACCGCCTCGTCGCCACGGCCGAGCTGTTCGAGACTGAGCCCGATCTGGACTTCGGCGCTTGGCCTGAGCGGGGAGGCCACCGGCATCCGGCGCAGCACGTCGATCGCCTGCTCGGTGCGCTTCATGCGCTCGAACACCTCCGCCAGAGTCACGATGGCGAGCGCGTGGTCGGGGTTCAACTGGAGCGCGAGGCGCAGGTACACGATCGACGCGAGGTCGTCGCCCTGCTGGCTCCCCGCTGAGCCGAGCCCGTAGAGCACCTCGGACGCACCGTCCGTCGCGCTCGCGACGAGGCGGGGCAAGGGCTTGCCCTCGCGGAGCAGCGTGATGGCGGACTTCACGTAAGGGTGGCGCGGCGCCAGCGCGTCGTAGGCGCGATACACGTCGAGCGCATCGTCGACCTTTCCCTTGCGGGCGAGGAAGCGCCCGTAGGCGTCGACGATCCGCAGCGTCGTCTTCTCGGTGTCGTAGGCGGATTTCAGGCGGCGCTCTGCCTCGGCGTCGTTGCCGCCGAGCTCGGCGATGAGCCCGGCATGGTAGTCACGGAAGGCCGAGAAGCCGCGATCGCCCTTGATCTGGTCGATGGTCTCCAGCGCGCGTTTCGTGTCCTTCGAGCCAGCGTAGGACCAGGCAGTCAGCAACGTCGCGGTGAGGTCGGCCGCTCGCCCGCGCGCGCCACCGCGCGTGAGGTAGGAGCGCGCCCCGGAGAACTGACGCGCTTTCAGTGACCGCACCCCGAGGGCGAGCTGCGCGAGGCCGTTCGACGGGTCGCGCGCCACGACGCGCTCGGCCGATCGCGCGGCTCCGGCGAGGTCGCCGTCCGCGAGCAGCGATACGAACGCGCGCTCCAGGAGCTCGGGATTGCGCGGATCGTCCTTCAACGCCTCGCGGTAGAAGACGGCCGCCGCTGCCGTGTCCCGCGACGCTCCCGCGATGTACGCGGACAGATAGTTACCTTCCAGACTGTCCGCCGGCGCGAAGGGCGTGCTGGCCGTCTGTGTCGGCGCCTGCAGACGGCGTGCCTCGGCCGGCACGGCCCAGACGGACACCAGGCCCGCGATCGTGACGGCCGCGAGGGCGACGCCCGAGGAGAGGAAGGCTGGCAATGTCGGCTTCGGCGGCATATCGGCTCCAGGCTCGACGCGGCTGTGCGCTCATGCGTCGCTCCGGCTGCGTCGGCGCGCACCATGACGCGCCGGTCTGCCCCCGGCAAGCGCGACGTTGCCGCGCTCGCCGGACGCCTGCGCCCGACTCGCCGCTCAAGCCGCGAGAGGGGGAATGCGCAGCACCCAGCCAGGCAGGATCAGGTCGGGGTTCTTCACGGGCGGCGTGTTCGCCTTGACGATCTCGGTGTACTTGGCGCCGTGACCCTTGCCGTAATGCTCCTCGGCGATCTTCCAGAGCGTATCGCCCTGCTTCACCGTGTACATCGTCGACTCGGTCGCCGGCTGCTCGATCTTGAGGCCGCTGGTGTCGACCTGCGAGATGCCGTTCTTGTTGCCGAGCGACAGGATGATCTTCTCGGCCTCCTCCTGCGTCTTGACGGAGCCGGACACCTTGACCGTGCCGCCGTCGACCGCGACGTCGAGCTTGGAGGCGTCGAGACCGCTGCCCTGCACATCCTTCTTGAGCGCGTCCGGGGTGGCCGCATGCGCGTCACCGACGCCGAGCAACTTCTCGCCCGCCTCTTTCAGGAAACTGAACAGACCCATCGTGTCCTCCTCGTTGTTGCGAGCGAGGGTAAGCGCCGCGGACCTGTCCGGTTCCGCACGCACTGCTACATCCCCGGATAGTTCGGCCCGCCCCCGCCCTCCGGGGTCACCCAGTCGATGTTCTGGTTCGGATCCTTGATGTCGCATGTCTTGCAGTGCACGCAGTTCTGCGCGTTGATGACGTATTGCGGGCTTGGACCTTCCTCGACCCACTCGTAGACGCCGGCCGGGCAATAGCGGGCGGAGGGGCCGCCATAGACGTCGTGCTCCGAACTCTTTTGGAGCGCCATGTCCTTCACCCGCAGGTGCACCGGCTGGTCTTCCTCGTGGTTCGTGTTCGACAGGTACACGGAGGAGAGCCGGTCGAAGGTCAGCACGCCGTCCGGCTTCGGGTAGCTGATGCGCTTCACGTCCTTCAGCGGCTTCAGCGTCTCGTAATCCGACTTGCCGTGGCTCATCGTGCCGAAGAGCGAGGTGCCCAGAAGCTCCGTCATCCACATGTCGATGCCGCCGAGCCCGATGCCCACCATCGTGCCGTACTTGGACCAGAGCGGCTTCACGTTGCGCACGCGGAACAGGTCGTAGCCGATCTCGGAGCCGCGCCAGGCCTCCTCGTAGCCCGTCACCTCGTCGTGCTGGCGGCCCTCCCCCACGGCCGCGAAGACGTGCTCGGCGCACAGCATGCCGGACAGGATCGCGTTGTGGGATCCCTTGATGCGCGGCACGTTGACGAAGCCGGCCGAGTCGCCGACGAGCGCGCCGCCCGGGAAGACGAGCTTCGGCACCGATTGCCAGCCGCCCTCCATGATGGCGCGCGCCCCGTAGCTGATGCGCTTGCCTCCCTCGAACACGTCCCGGATCATCGGGTGCGTCTTGAAGCGCTGGAACTCGTCGAAGGGCGAGAGCGTCGGGTTCTTGTAGTTGAGGTGGACCACGAAGCCGACCGACACGAGGTTGTCGTCGTAGTGGTAGAGCCAGGAGCCGCCGCCCGCGCTGTTCGGCAACGGCCAGCCCATCGAGTGCTGGACGAGCCCGCGCCGGAACTTCTCTGGCCGCACCTGCCAGACCTCCTTGATGCCGAGGCCGTATTTCTGGTGGTCGCTGTCCTTGTTCAGCGCGAAGCGCGCGATCGTTCCCTTCGTCAGGCTGCCGCGCGCGCCCTCGGCCAGGATCGTGTATTTCCCGCGCAGCTCCATGCCGCGCGCGTAGTCGCCCTTGTGCTCGCCGTCGCGCGCGATCCCCATGTCGCCGGTCGCGATGCCCACGACCTTGCCGTCCTCCACCAGCGTCTCGGCCGCCGGGAAGCCCGGATAGATCTCGACGCCCAGCGCCTCCGCCTTCTGGCCGAGCCAGCGCGCCACGTTGCCGAGCGAGCCCACGAAGTTGCCGTGGTTGCTCATCAGCTTCGGCAGGCCGATCGTCGGGATCTTGATCCCGCCCGCGGGGCCGAGGAACAGAAACTCGTCCTTCTCGACCTCGGTCGTGAGCGGACGCTCCGCGTCCTCGCGCCAGTCCGGCAGGAGCTTGTCGAGTCCGATCGGGTCGATGACCGCGCCCGACAGGACGTGGGCACCGACCTCGGAGCCCTTCTCCACCACCACGACGGAGATCTCACGGCCCGCCTCGGCGGCGAGCTGCTTCAGCCGGATCGCGGTCGCGAGCCCGGCCGGCCCGCCCCCCGCGATCACGACGTCGTATTCCATCATCTCCCGCTCGGGCAGATCCATCACGTTCCCTCACCGCGCGCACCCCGCGCGCGCTCCCGTTCTTCGAACCGTTCCAGAGGACGTATGGGGAACGGTCGCGGGCGTGACAAGTTCTGCGCACCCGCC
>CAHJXE010000046.1 GCA_903644085.1 Hyphomicrobiales bacterium | reverse complement strand
ATCATCCGGTCGCTCAGCGGCTCGACCGTCGCGATAGCCTCCTTGACGACGTCGCGGGACGTCACGCCCCACTCGACCACCATCACGAAGCCGTCGATGAGTGGCGCAACCGCCCGGACATCGACCACGGGTACGACTGGCGGAAGATCGATCACGATGTAATCGTACTCGCTCCGCGCAGCGTCCAGAAGTGACGCCATCGCGTTCGACGACAGCATCTCGGCCGTGTGCCAGATCCGCCCGTTCAGGACGGCCGGAACCACCTTCAGGCCGGTCTCGGGATCGGTATGCATGACCTCCGCCAAGGAGCGCTGGCCACTCAGGATCTCGACAAGCCCGATCTTCGCGTCCGGCGCGAGCGCCTTCGTGAGCGACGGGTTGCGAAGGTCGCCGTCGATCAACAACACCTTGTTGCCGGTCTGAGCCATCAGCTCGGCGAGGTTCGACGAGATTGTCGTCTTGCCCTCGTTCGGAACCGCCGACACCATGCCGATCACCTGCGTGCGACGGGTCAATCCGTTGAGATCGGCCGCCACCTTGATCCCGCGGATCGTCTCCGCGAAACGGGAGAAGGGCGCGTTGAGTACGTGGCGCGCGATCGCCGGCGGGCGGGTGACAAGCCCATCCGGCACGCTCGCGACCGCAGCCGCCGCCGCTTGCCCGGGTGCTCCAAGAGCCGCCGCCGCGGTCGGGATGCGGGGCAGGATTCCGAGGCACTCCTTGCCTGTCTCCGCCTCGAGTTGGCGCGTCGTGCGGAACACGTTGTCGAGTCGCTCCCGGACGAGCGCCGCCGCCACGCCCATCATCAGCCCCAAGACGGTCGCCCCGCCCAGGATGAGCGTTCCCTTCGGGGCGCTCTTCGTCAGGGGCGCGGTGGCGGCGGTGATCAGGCGCGCATCCGTCGTCGGGAATGTCTGCTGCTGCGTCGCCTCCATGAAGCGCTGGAGGAAATTGTCGTAGAGATTGCGGTAGCTCTGCGCCGAACTCTCGAGATCGCGCAGCTTCACCTGCGCCTGACCTGTCGTCCCGGCGCTGTCCACCAGGGTCGCGAGGCTTTGTTGCAGGGATTGCTCGCGCGCCCGGGCGATCTCGTACTCGCTCTTGTACGTCTCGGCGATCCGGCGAACCTCGTCCAGGATGGATCGGCTGATCTCCCGCATCTGGTTGCGCAGGTTCACCGTCGCGCTGTGGTTCACCCCGTAGCGGACCGACCAATCGGCCTCGCGCGCCGCGAGGTCCAGATACTGCGCCCGGAGCCGCGTGATGACGTCGTTCTTCAGCGCGTCCGCCACGGTTGCATTCGGCACGTCGCTGCTGCCGACCTCGATGATGCGGTCGAGGCGTGCCTTCGCTTCCGCGGTTGCCGCGCGAGCCGTTACGAGCTGGCTGTTCACGTCCCCGAGCTGCTGCTCGGACAGGAGGCCGCGGCCCGTGTCGACGATGTTGTTCGCCGCCCGAAACTTCTGCACCTCGCGCTCGGCCTCGGAGGCCTGCTCGCGCAGCTCCTTGATACGATCCTGAAGCCAGCGGCTCGCACGCTTGGTCGCCTGATAGCGGCTCTCAAGCTCGTTCACCATGAAGGCGTCGGATATCGCGTTGACGACCTGGGCCGATTTCGCAGCCGAAGGCGACGTGAAATCGACCTGGATCACGTAGGTCACGCCGACGCGCTTGACCTGGAGATCGGTTTTGAACCGACTGACCGCGGTCCGCTCCTTCACGTAGTCCGACACCGAGGCGTCATCGCTGAAGAGGCGCCCGAGGATCGCCTGGATCAACCCACCGCCGCTGTTGAACTCCGGATCGTCCATGAGCTTCAGGTCACGTATGACCGAGAGAGCCACGCTCTCGGACTTCAAGATCTCCACCTGACTCTCGACACCGCTCGCGTCGAGCAGCTGGTCGCCGACGACCTGCTGGGTCGAGAGGAGCTGGTTCTTGCGGGTGTCGATCATCACCAGCCCAGAAGCCGTGAACTTCGGCTGAGCCGTCATCACGTATCCGAGCCCCAGCAGCATCGCCACCAGCGTCACCCCGGCGATCACCGGCCATTGGCGACGGCAGATCCGCACGATGGCCGAGAGATCCAGAGCTGCGACGGGGCGCGGCTCGTCGGCGGCGTCGACGCCGACATCGGCCCGGGGGCTTGGCGCTATCTTCAGCATCGATCCACCCCGGCCGACGGCGATCCTGCCGCGGCTCCAAACCATCCGTCAGAGTACTGGGCAACCCTCGCCGCCAACTGCCCGACGGACGTCGAAGCTCCCGACTGCTTCGGATCTTCGACCACGGCGTCCGACGGACTCATTGCCGATTCACGATCGCGACGGACCTGAATGGCTGTTCCAAGCCTTGGTGCCGGGAAACCGGACCGAGGGGTTGTCTCTCGGCCGGCTCCGGAGGACTCGCCCCGATCGGCCAAGCGATCGAGGCTCGTGGCCCGTGGGCGGCCATCCACGATCAAGACGGGCTGCTCACGGTTGATTGAAGCTTGCGGCCGAGCTCGGGCTGCTCACGACCGAGATCGGGCTCGTCGCCGTCGAGAGCGGGCTCGTGGTGTTCGTCGTCGTGCCCGTGCCGGACAACGACCGCGTCGTCGCCAGACCCGCGAACCCGCCCGAACCGCTCGAGAAGGTCGGCGTCGAGTTCGCTGAACTCGCATTGCCGCCAGGAAAGTAGGAGCTCGACCCGCCGGCCGTGCTCGAAGACGAGACGCCCGTGCCGCCGCCCCCGCCACCGCCGCCACCCGCGCCGCCACCCGTCGCCGCCGTCTGCCGGTCGCCGGTCACCGTCTGGAAAGCCTGCGAGACCTCGCTGTTGTTCATCCCCAGCACCGCTTCCTGGATGCGCCGCGCCGAGGTGGGTTCCTGGCGCGTGCATAGCCCGGCCGCCTGACCCAAACCCGCACCGATCGCCTCTTTCTGAGCCGAGGTCGCGGCAGCCAGGATCGCCGGTATCCCGTCGAGTGAACTTGGGTTCGTGGCCACCATGTTGCGGACCTCGGACACCATCCCTCCGCCGCCGCCCGGGAAACGACTCAGCAGGTCGCCAGGGTTCACGACCGGAGCGCCCGCCGGCAATGCGGCGCAGGCCGCAAAGGCCGGCACTACCGCCATTCCTGCGCCCGCTGCCACCAAGCCCGCGACCAGGGCCAAGTTCAGTTTCATCTGCATGATTGCTTCGTATGCATGATTTCGGAGATCAAGGTCGCATAGTCGCTATCATGAGGCAAACAACTTTACAACGAGACCCGGAGAGTAAGGCGCCATCAGTGTAAATGTCGTGGGTCATTGCGACCTTATGTTTAAGCAAGTCGGCGGTCAGATCGTGTCTCTGCGCGTCATCGCGCCCGTTTCAATGAGAGGGATACTCGCTTAACGGGAACGTTTTTCTAATTTCAACTACTGATTGAGACTCGACGCTCGAAGCTTTGCAGTTGGACTCCGGCTTCTCCGTATTGCGTGAGTCTGCTCGACGTGGCCGGTGACCCGCTATGTCTCGTCGCCGAGTTCAGCTAGGGAACGGCCGAGGCTGACCGGACGTGATGCGACGGATGAAGATCATGATCTGGCCCTCTGCCCGCGGCGGCATGCGCAGCGTGGTGGAGGGCTATGTCGAGGACGGCTTCGTGGCGGCAGAGGACGTCCGGCTCGTCACCTCCTATGCTGAGGGCAGGTTCGTACACCGTCAGATCGTCGCGCTTCGTGCGCTGGTGCGGGTCGCCACGCTGCTCGCGACCCGCTCCGTCGACCTCGTCCACATTCACGCGGCCATGAAGGGAAGCTTCTGGCGCAAGGCCCTGTTCGCCGGCCTCGCCCGCTCCCGGAACGTGCCGGTCCTGCTACATCTGCACGGGTCCGAGATGAAGGACTTCTACGAGCGGCAACCGCGGTGGCTGAAACGGGCGATCGTCGGACAGTTGACCCTGGCGACCCGCGTCGTCGTCCTGTCCGAGAGCTGGCGGGCTTTCGTCGCCGAGATCGCGCCGACCGCGAAACCGGTCGTCGTGCCGAACTACGTGCGCGTTCCCGAACGACCGGCGCAGGGCACGGGTCGGCCGGTCACGCTGCTGTTCCTCGGACTCCTCGGTCATCGCAAGGGAGTCTTCGACCTGCTGGAGGCGTTCGCGCGCGCACGCGCGTCGCAGTCCGACATGAAGCTCGTGCTCGGAGGTAACGGCGAGATCGAGGCCGCCACGCGGCAAGCCGAGGCACTCGGCCTCGACGATGCCGTCAGTTTCGAGGGCTGGGTTGGGCCGGCCGAGAAGGCCGCGCTCCTCGATGCCGCGGATATCTATGTCCTGCCGTCCTACAACGAGGGGCTCCCGATGAGCGTACTGGAGGCGATGGCTCATGGGCTGCCCGTGATCACGACCGATGTGGGTGGCCTGCCGGAACTGGTCACCGACGGTGTTCACGGCCGCATGATTCGCCCAGGCGACGTCGTGGCGCTCGCGGCCGCCATTCTGGCTCTCGGTCGCGACCGGGAGGCGCGGCGACGGATGGGCGAGGCGGGACGTGCCCGAGTCCAAACCCACTACAGCCGAGACGCTGTCCTGCCGCGTCTCGCCGAACTCTACGCATACTGCGCATCGCAACAGCGGGATACGATCGGGCGCGAGCCCAGCCACTCCTCACCTTCCGCGTGAGATCCAGATCATGCAACCGCGATACGCATGCCCCGGTGCTTCATCGTGAGGCGGCGGTCCGACAACCGCGTCGGCCTCGATCCTCAGTTCCGAAAGAGCCGCATGAACGGCGAGCGCCGCCTGCCTCGACCGCCCTCCGCCTTCTCGGCGATGAAGGCGGATACCCGCGCCACAAGTTCGGTATCGGCGTATTCCGTGATGCGGACCGACGGGCTGGTCTCCTGCCAATCGTCGAGCAGCTGGACGAGATGTTCCTCGGATCGGGCGACCTGTACGAGATTCTGCTCTTCCATGTATCGCGCCGTCGCGAGCTGATGGTCGTTGCGATGCTCGTTCAGTGCGGCCAGTCGGGGCAGCACGATGATGGGCTTGCCGATCTCGAGCGCCGTAATGATCGAACCCATGCCCGCGTGAGCCACGACGAGCTTCGCCTCATCGACGTGAGCGCGAAACTCGTCGGGGGAGAACTGCGCTTTCGCCTGAATATGTGTGGGACGGTAGGCCGACGCGCCGACCTGCGCCACGATATCGGACCTGGTCCGCGTTCCGGCCCATACATCGATCGTGCGGATCAACCGGTCGAACGGCAACTGCACGCCGACCGTGACGAAGATCATATGACCGATCCCGCGAAATCCGGTCCGCCGGGCTTAGCGAGGTGTTTCCACTGCGTCAGCCACAGATCGGCATGAGGGCCGGCCATGCGGCCCGCCATCGACAGTTCGTCGACGTTCGCGAGGCTATCGATCCAGATGGTCTTCGCGCCCATCCACCGCCCCAGTCGGATCGCCATGTAGCCGGGTGCCGCGCCCGTCGTGACGATCACGTTCGGCCGCTCCTTGTGCAGCACACGCAGAACGGACCATGCCATGCGCATGACACCGATCTTGTCCCAGCGATTCGCGTCCGGGACGCTGTAGGTCCTCGCGCCGTCGGGTCCTGTCGATTGGCCGAGCGTGCTGACGTACACGACCTCACATCGGTCGAACGCACGACGGAGCCTGAGCAATTGCGTCCAATGTCCGCCTCCCGAGCCGATCGCCAGCAGCTTCACCGGGCGTTCCATCAGCCGCTCCCGCTCACCCATGTGAGATGACGCTGTGATTTCTATCATCTCGGCTGTAACGCGAGTCAAAATGAAACGTTGCGCAGCCACTCGAAATCACTCCGAAAGAAAATCCGTATCAACCCTAAGTTAAAATCAAGTAGGAGGTTCGTGTGAAAGTTGTAATGGTCGGCGCAGGTTACGTCGGATTGGTGTCGGGTGCTTGCTTCGCGGATTTCGGGCACGATGTCGTCTGCGTGGACAAGGATTCCGGCAAGATCGCGTCGCTGGAGGCCGGCCGGATGCCGATCTTCGAGCCGGGGCTCGCGGACATCGTGGCGACCAACGTCCGCTCGGGACGGCTCGCCTTCACGACGGACCTCGCGGACGCGGTCCCCAAAGCCGACGCGGTGTTCATCGCGGTCGGCACGCCGTCGCGGCGCGGCGACGGCTTCGCGGACCTGTCCTACGTCCATGCGGCCGCCCGGGAGATCGCGCAGCATCTCGCCGGCTACACGGTGGTCGTCACGAAATCGACCGTCCCGGTCGGGACCGGCGACGAGGTCGAGCGCATCATCCGCGAGATCAGGCCGGATGCCGACGTGTCGGTTGTGTCGAACCCGGAATTCCTGCGGGAAGGTGCGGCGATCGCGGACTTCAAGCGGCCGGACCGCATCGTCATCGGGGCGAACGACCAGAGGGGCGCCGAGCGGCTGAGCGACGTGTACCGCCCGCTCTACCTCAACCAGGCGCCGATCCTCGTGACCAGCCGGCAGACGGCCGAGCTCACGAAATATGCCGCCAACGCGTTCCTGGCGACGAAGATCACATTCATCAACGAGATCGCCGAACTCTGCGAACAGGTGGGTGCCAACGTCCAGGACGTGGCGCGCGGCATCGGTCTCGACAACCGGATCGGGTCCAAGTTCCTCCACGCCGGACCCGGCTACGGCGGTTCTTGCTTCCCGAAGGACACGCTGGCGCTGATCAAGACAGCCCAGGATTACGGCACGCCGATCCGCCTCGTCGAGACGGTGGTGGCAGTGAACGACCAGCGCAAGCGCTCGATGGCGCGCAAGGTGGTGGCGGCCTGCGGGGGATCGGTGCGCGGGAAATCGATCGGCGTTCTCGGGCTCACGTTCAAGCCGAACACGGACGACATGCGCGACGCCCCGTCCCTCGCCATCATCTCCGCCCTGCAGGACGCGGGTGCGCGCATACGCGCCTTCGATCCGGAAGGCCTCGAACAGGCCCGCACGATGCTGCACGACGTCGAGTTCGTGCAGGACGCCTACGCGTGCGCCGAGGGCGCGGCGGCGCTTGTCCTCGTGACCGAGTGGGACGCGTTCCGCGCGCTCGACTTCGAGCGCTTGCGGACATGTCTCGCGAGCCCGATCCTGGTCGATCTCCGCAACGTCTACCGGCCGGACGAGGTCCGGCGCCACGGCTTCCACTATGTCAGCATCGGCCGCCCGTGACAGATGCGCCTTCGAGCGGGCGCGCCCTGGATCTCCGCACGACGCGGGTCAGAGTTTCTCGCGCGGCACGCGTAGAACGGGGTGGCGGGCCCTGACATCCGCGGTCAGGACCCGCTCGAACAGCGACAGGTAACCCGCAGCGCACCGCTCGATGGAGAAGCTTCGACCTCTCGCCCTGAGCCGGTCACGATCCGCGGGAGTCTCGAGCGTCGCCGCGATCGCGTCGGCCATCGCGGCAGGCATCCCGACAGGCACTAGCGCGCCATATCGACCGTCCTCCAGGATTTCTGCCGGACCATAGGGACACGCGGTGCTCACGACGGGCGTCCCGCAGGCGAGCGCCTCCGCCAGCACGAGCCCGAAGCCCTCGAACCGTGACGACAGCACGACGAGATCGGCTCTCGCCATCGCGGGAAGCGGGTTGGCGAGGAAGCCCGGCATGTGGAGCCGTTCCGCTATGCCCAACTCGCGGCCGAGCGCCTCCAGCTCGGGTCGCAACGGCCCTTCGCCCAGCAGCACGAGATGCGTAACCCGATCGGCCGGGAGCCGCGCGACGGCGCGCAGGAGCGTCGCATGGTCCTTCTGCGCCACGAGGCGGCCGACGCTCAAGATGACACGGCCGCTCTGCGGCCACCCGGCGGGTGTCGCTTCGCCGAGCGCACGTTCGAAATCGGGGCGGATCGCCCCATTGTAGATCACCTCGATCCGATCGCGTGCTACGTGGGCGCGTCGTGCCATGTCGTCCGCGACACCACGGGAGACGGCCACGATCGCGGCCGCCGACGGCAGAGCCAAGCGGTACAGGAGCGGTACGGCCCGATGTTTCAGGCCGGGCCGTTTGGCCTGTTCCGACAAGGCGTTGTGCTGGCTGACGACGATCTTGGTCCGCGTGCCCGAAACCCGGCGGGCGAGCACCGACATGACGTTCATGTGCTCCATCGCGGACAGGAGGAGGTCGGGGCGCGTGCGGCGCAGGAGGCGAACGAGGCGCGGGAGCGCGGCGAGTTGTCTGGACGCTCCGAGCGACACGACCCGCGCTCCCGCGGGCACGCTGCCCAGCAATTCTCCCCCCTCGCGATCGAGCAGGAAGGTCACGTCGAGCCCGGCCTCGATGAAGGCCGGCGCGAGGCCGAGATAGAGCCGCTCCGCGCCCCCGCCGCTCAGGTCCGGAAGATAGATGACGAGCGACGGCCTGGTCTCGAACGGTCGTTCCGACGACATGCGGACCTCTCCCGGGACACTCTTCCGGCACGTCGATCGAGGAACGCCGGACGCGATCGGGTTCAGCCTCTATGCGGATGTTCTCGCTCGATCCAGCGCTGCGAGGCGACGGATCTGGCCAGACCCTCGGCGAGATCGCGAACGTGCACGCTGGGATGCGAGCGTCGAGTCCGGGATGGAGTGGTATATGGATCGTGACCCGGCGGAGGCAGAGGCGAGCGACATGTTTCGGCTGAACCGGGCGCCCCGATCGGAACTCGTTCCGACTTTCCCTCCAGGGTCGACGATCCCGAAGATCATCCACCAGACGTATCACGCGCCGCCGCTGCCGGACGCCCTGCAGGCCAACATCGCTCATCTCCGCGCCATGAACCCGGGTTGGGAGCACAGGTTCCACGATTACGAAGACCGCCGTGCCTTCATCGACGAGGTGTACGGGCGGGCCGTTCTCGACATCTACGACGCGATCGACGCGCGCTACGGCGCGGCGCGTGCCGATCTGTTCAGATACCTGCTTCTCTACCGCGTCGGGGGCGTCTACCTCGACATGAAGAGCAGCACGGGCCGACCTCTCGATGAGGTGATCCGGCCGACCGACCTCTACCTTCTGTCAACGTGGCGTAGCGAGCTTCACGATGATTACCGAGGATGGGGCCAGCATCCCGAGGTTCGCCATCTTGCCTTCGGCGAATTTCAGCAATGGCAAATCGTGGCCGCCCCCGGACACCCGTTCTTGAAAGCCGTGATCGAGCGCGTCCTTCGTAACTTGACGGTCTATGTCGAGGGCCTGCACGGCGTCGGTGCCTACGCGGTCCTGCGCGTGACAGGCCCGGTGGCATACACGCTGGCGATCGAGCCCCTCCTCGCCGACGAGCCGCACCGTTTCGTCGACAGCAAGCGCGGCCTTGGCTTGGTCTACAGCATCTTCGACACGGACGCGTCGCGCCGTCACGAGACGATGTTCCCGCATTACAAGAACCTGACGTGTCCTCTGGTTCGGCAAACGGGCACCCGCGGCGCGTTCAACTTGGCCGCCAGGACCGCCCGGACGGCGGCCCGCGGCGTCCGGCGCGCCTCCGCGTTGATGCGCCGAGCCGCTAGCCGAGATACAAGGTGACGATCGATCCAGTGACGATCCATCGAGTAACCGTGATGGTCCCGGCACGACCGATCTGGGCATCTTGAAAGATAGCGACGGTTGGGGCGGCTCTGGATCGAACGGAACCGTCGGCCTGGGACTCGATTCCTTCGCACCACGCCCTCAGGCCGCCACCGGCAGACATGCGGTTCGCCGGGGTCGGATCAAGAGCGCGATAGGCTTTGTACGGGGCTCTTGCTGCGCTCATAGGCGAGAGCAGCCGCCGCGAGGTCCTCGGAGGAGGCTCCGACGGATTTGAACAGCGTGACCTCGGCCTCGAAGCGGCGTCCGGGATGGCGCCCTGTGGCGAGGTCGTGAAGATCCGCGAGGACGCCGTCGGGCGCGAGCGCACCGGTCGCGAGCGGCACCACGATGTCTCCCGCCTCGTGCCGCGCGCCGTCGGTATCGATGAAGACCGACGCTCGGCGGATCGCCGCGTCGTCGGCCTCTCGCATCGCCGGGGTGAAGCCGCCGATCAGGTCGACATGCGTCCCGGCCTGCAGCCACTCGCCCCTGATCAGCGGGTCCCGGCTCAACGTGACGCAGCTCACGATATCGGCCTCGGCGACCGCCGCCTCGAGATCCGCGACGGGCTTGGCGGCGAAACCCTCCCGGACGAGTGTTCCGGCGAGAGCGGCCGCCTTGCCGGCGTCGCGTCCCCAGACGGCCACCTCCCGGATCGGCAGCACCGCTCCATGCGACGCGGCGATCTGCGCGGCGAGCTGCCCGGTTCCGACGATCAGCAGCCGGGACGAGTCGGGTCGGGCGAGGTAGCGCGCCGCCAGGGCGGAGGCCGCGACCGTGCGCCGGGTGGTCAACTCGGCTCCGTCGAACGTGGCGAGAAGTTCCCCGGTCAGGCCGGAGAACAGGAGATAGATCGACTGCACAGCCGGCAGCCCACGCGTCCCGTTGCCCGGAAAGACGTTGACGATCTTGCTGCCGATGAACCGGCCAGGGATCCAGGCTGGCATGAGGAGGAGGGTCGCGTCCGCCTCCCCGGGAACGGCCACCGTATGGTGGTGGCGCAAGGGCGCCTCGCAACCATCGCGGAACATGGCCGCGAGAGCGTCGATCAGGGACGTCCTATCCAGCGCGGCACGGATGGCGGCCGCATCGAGCATAAGCATCGGCGTGTTCCCGAAATGGCATCCGTACGTTCGGATGCTCCACCGGCGACGTCCCGTCCACGACGCAGGCGCAAGCTGCTATCCGTAGACCTCGACGATCACCGCACCTCGCCCGACCCGACCCGCCCGAGCCCTCATGAACCAGACCTACCACATCGAAGCGCTGTCGCCGGACCGGGACGGCAAGCCGGCCCAGGTGGTCCAACGCGCGACGGTCCGTGCGGGTCATCAAGACGCCGTCGAGCGCCGGGCGGTAGGGCTGCTGAGGCGGTCGCAACTGCCGCAATGGAATCTGGGACCGGTCGAGATCGTGCGGGTCGTCGATGGCGCGGGCAACGAAGTCTTCCGCTGGAGCCTGTGGGAGGAGCTCGCCGCGCCGACGGGACGGTGAGGGGTACGATCCCCTTCAGGTACCGATATCCTGGCTGAGCGACAGGGCGGAAGCTTCGGAGATGGGTCCGGTCACGCCCTCGCGACCCTCGGCCCAGTCCCGCACCGCCGTCGCGGCCCAGGTCACGACCATGTCCGCCGCGAGCCCCACGGCGAGCCCCGCCGCGACATCGACCGGGTAGTGCTTCGCGCGCGGGACCTGCACCAGCGCGATCGCCGCGGCAGTCCCGTAGGCGGGCCAGCTCAGGTCCGGATAGGCCCTGGCCCATCCGCGCGCCGCCGCGACCGCCCCGGCCGTGTGCCCGGACGGGAAGGAATGCTTGTCGTGGTCGTCGGAGTTGCCGGCCTCGACGTCGTAGTGGCCCTCGTCGAGGAGCTTGTGCGGGCGCGTGCGCGACACCGAAACCTTCACGACGCTCTTCAGCGCGGCCGCGACCAGGACCGAGGCCAGCATGCGCCCGCCGGCCTCCGCCAGCCGCGGCTTGCCGGCCACGAGACCGACCGCCAGCACCGTCCCGCAGACCGCGTAGGATGGCGCCTGGTCCGCGACCTCGCTCAGCGCGCCGAGGACCCGGACGACCGGATGGTGCCGGTGCCGGCCGAGCTCCGCCGCGACCGCGATGTCGGCCTCCTCGGCCTGTGTGCCGGAGGACGCGACGGCGGGATCGTCGAGATCGGTTGCGGGCACGTAAATCCTGGTCGAGAGCGATGACCCGCATCAACGGCACCACGGACCTTTCGATCCGGCCCGACATCGGGCCGAAGTCGCGGCCGGGGCACGATGACGGTGATGTGAAGCGTCCCGACGCTGCGGAGGGGGACCACGTCCCGCCTCGGACATTGAACCCCCGTCACGTCTCGAAAGACCACGATGTTCTCCAAACACAAGTCGCTCGACCGCCAGGTCGTGGTGATCACCGGCGCGTCCTCCGGCATCGGTCTGACGACCGCGAAGAGCGCGGCCGCGCAGGGCGCGAAGGTCGTGCTGGCGTCCCGCAACGCGGAGGCGCTTGGACGGGTCCTCGTGGAGATCACCGATGGCGGCGGTCAGGCGATCGCGGTGCCGGCCGATACGGGGCGTCGCGCGGATGTGCAGGCGGTCGCGGACGCCGCCGTCGCGGCGTTCGGCGGGGTCGACACCTGGGTCAACAATGCCGGCATGACGATCTACGGCCGCTTGGAGGAGGTCAGCGACGCCGACCACGAACGGCTCGTCCAGACCAACCTGTGGGGCTACGTGTACGGTTCGCTGGTGGCGGTCTCGGTCCTGCGCGAGCGGGGCGGTGCGCTCGTCAACGTGGGCAGCATCGCGTCCGACATCGCGTTCCCGCTCCAGGGCATGTACTGCGCCACCAAGCACGCGGTCCGGGGGTTCACGGACGCGCTGCGCATGGAGCTCGAGGAGGACGGCGCGCCGATCTCCGTCTCGCTGATCAAGCCCGCGTCGATCGACACGCCGCTGCCGCAGCACGCGCGCAACTACCTCGACCACGAGCCCGACCTGCCGCCCCCGGTCTACCCGCCCGAGGAGGTCGCGGCCGCGATCCTGCACGCCGCGACTCACCCTGTGCGCGATCTCTACGTCGGCGGCGGGGGCCGCGCCTTCACGCTACTCGGCGCCGCTGCGCCCTCGCTCTACGACCGGCTCTCGCCCGCCATCATGGCGCTGCAGCAGCGCACCGAGTCCCCGCGCGAGCCGGCCGGCGGCCTGCACGCCTCGAACACGACGGCCGAGACGCGCGGCTCGCATCCGGGCTACGTGCAGCGCCGCAGCTTCTACACGCGGGCGTCGATGCACCCGGCGACGACCATCGCCGGGGCGGTCGGGCTCGGCCTCACGGCCTGGGGGCTGCTGCGCCGTGCCGGGGGGCGGTCGAAGAGCTGACGCTCAGCCTTGCGGCTCTGCGGAGGGATCGACCTCACGCCGGAACGCCTCGATGCACGGGGCGAGCGTAGTCGCCAAGCGGCGGGCCGCGTCGATCGACGGCTTGGCGAGTATCGGCTCGAAGTCGTCGTAGCCGTGCATGGCTCGGTGACGGAAGCGGCGTGACTCACCAACGTCAGCCTCCACCTCCGGCGTCAGAATGGCTGGTCGCCCGCGACCCGGGAGGACCACCGGCCGCCCGACGCGTCTGACCAGATCGACATGCGACTGCGCACCTGTCGGGACCTCCTCGCCGAGGATCTCGAGAATGCGCTTCAACCCGCCTTCGAGTGACGTGTGAGCCGATTGCATCGCGTGCTGAAGCGCCATGCTGGCGCGGTACGTGTCGAGATCGTCACGATCGTCACCGAATCCACCCGCATCGTACAAGCGTGCCGCCAAGGCGAAATGCCGGGAAGCCGCCGCGATATCGTCGTCGACTTCGATCCAACGCGCATCGGTCATGGGAGGATGAGCCCCTTCGCGACGATACGCTCCACGAAGGCGGGTTTGCTGGTGGCCGCATCGTGGATGTCCGGGGCGATGTCGTTCTCCGAGCAGGTCTCCTCCACGAAGTTCCACGCGTCGGCGGTCCGGCCGGCCGGAAAGTCGATGAGGATGTCGAGGTCGCTATCGTGGCGCATCCGGCGATCGACGAACGACCCGAACAGCACGAAGCGTCCGCCCGAGACGGCCGCGTAGGCACGCAGTTGATGGGCAACGGCGGTGGCGGCCCGGTCGCGCCGGGCTGCCTCCGCGGTCTTCCGCTCCGATAGGGTGGTCACGCACATGTCGTCGGGCCGGCGTTCGACGGCGTCGAACTCGCCAGCCGAGTTAGCACGGATGGCGCCGACGGTCCGCTCGGACCCAAAGGCCGCCGGCTGCCCGGCGACCTGTCCTCGATGACGTCCGGCACATCTCGCGTCGGCGAGGTCAGGCCGTCGCGGTTGCCGGACGGTCGGCGCCCCAGGGCCGCAGCGGCTCGGGCACCCGGAAATCGGCCGGCACCTCGAAATCGGACGCCGCCCCGCGCATCGCGTCGGCCGGTCTCGGGAACCCCGTGCGATCGCCGTAGTCGTAGTCGCCGACGCTCGAGATCCGCTGGTCCATGCCGAGCCCGACCGCGCAGATCGCGTCCATTACGGTCACGCCCGCGACCGCCGCGACCGCGATGCCGATGTTGCGTCTCTGCTCGCCCTCTTCGGCGCCCTTCGGGTCGGCACCGACCGCCATCGTGGCGAGGTCGATCGCGTCCCCGCCGACCCGGCCCCACATCCAGGGTGCCGGGTCGTGGCTCATCATGATCGCGACGCCGGTCGCGAGCTCGCGCACCCCGTAAGCACGGAACAGGTTTTCCTGGCCCTCCATCCCGAAGGCGCGGCAGAACGAGCGGGGTGCCAGCAACTCGGCGAGGCCGAGCCCGATCGAGAACACGCCGAGACCCTTCGCCAGCGCCTCGTAACCCGAATGGGCGCCGCGGCCGGTCGCGCCGCGGGTCGCCTGCGTGCTGGCCACGAGGTTGCGGGGCGTTCTCGTCCTGCGTGAGCGACCGTGTTTGTGTGTGTTCATGGCTTGATTACCACCTTGATGCAGCCGTCCTGCTTGTCGCGAAAGGTGCGGTACATTTCCGGGCCGTCCTCCAGCCCGACCGTGTGCGTGATCACGAAGGACGGGTCGATCTGCCCCTCCTCGATCCGGCTCATGAGGTCGTCCGACCAGCGGTTGACGTGCGTCTGGCCGGTGCGAACCGTCAGGCCCTTGTTCATGAGGGCGCCGATGGGGAACTTGTCGATCAGGCCGCCATAGACGCCGGGGATCGAGATCACGCCCGCCGGGCGGCACACCATGATCATCTGGCGCAGCACGTGCGACCGGTCGGTCTCCAGCATCATGGCCTGCTTGGCACGGTCGTAGAAGGCATCGATCGCGCCCGTCGAGTGGGCTTCGAGCCCGACGGCGTCGATGCACTTCTCCGGC
>CAHJXE010000045.1 GCA_903644085.1 Hyphomicrobiales bacterium | reverse complement strand
GCTCGATGAACTGGAACAGGCCGGACGCCGACGAGGTCGGCGCCTTGGCGGTCGGATCGAGCGCGGATTCGCGCTTCGCGGTCGCCACGAGGTAATCGAACGACGTGCCCGTCTGCTCGGCGCCACGACGGATCGCGTCCGTCACCGGACCGCCCGATGCCATCGGGTTCGACGGCGAGGTGGGGGGTGGCGATGAGGGCGCGCCAGTCGGCGTCGTGAAGAGAAACATCGGGTCCCGAGCCGGGTGAAGGCTCAGGACGATCGCCCCTTATGGTGAAGAATCCCTCAATCCGTCGCCGGCGCGGTGACCGGCTCGGATGGTCAGGCGCGCGTCGGCCGCGGAATGGAGAACTTTGTCTCGGGCGTCGCGACGAAATAATCCATGTAGCCGCCGCGCATGATCGGTCGCATCGCGGCCGTGTCTACGAGGCCGTCCACGATGAAGCGGTCCTCGATATGCACGCCGACGACCTGGCCGAGCACGAGGTACTGGTCCATCGCCCGGCCCTCGACCGTCTCGAGCCGGATCGTGCGCAGCCACTTGCACTCGAGCGCGGCCGCGGCCTCCGCGACCCGCGGCGGGGCGACGAGCCGTGACGGTGCGGTCGTCAGCCCCGCATAGTCGAGCTCGCTCGTCCCGCGCGGCAAGGGCGCGGAGGTCTTGTTCATCGCCTCGCGCAGGTCGTAGGTCACGACGTTGCACACGAATTCATGCGTCTCGTCGATGAACGCGACCGCGTCCTTGTAGCCGTTCGACGAGAACGCCACCACGAAGGGGTTCTCCCCCATCGCGTTGAAGAACGAGTAGGGCGAGAGGTTCACCTCGCCCCGCGCGTTCAGGGCGGAAATCCAGCCGATCGGCCGCGGCCCGATCAGCGCCTTCATGGGATCGTGCGGCAGGCCGTGATCGCGCTTCGCGCTCTCGTAGAACATGAAGATCGGTCTCTAGAGGTAGGTGACCACGTCGGCCAGGGCCGGTCGCGGCCGGTCCGGCGGCGTCTCGGCCGCGCGCCCGATGTGAAAGTAGCCCGCCATCCGCTCGTGGGGCGCGAGCCCCATCGCGTCGAGGATGCGGCGGTCGTAGGCGATCCACTCGGTCAACCACGCGGTGCGGAACCCCATCGCGGTCGCCGCGACGGTCAGGTTCATGCACACGGCGCCCGCCGACAGCACCTGCTCCCATTCGGGGATCTTCGCGTGCGGCTTCGCGCCGGACACGACCGCGATCACGAGCGGGGCGCGCGCGAGCCTGTTGCGCTCCTGCCCGACGCGCTCGGGAGACGCGTCCGGCTCGTCGGACGCGTAGGCCGCCGCGATGGCATCGCCGAACCGCGTCCTCGCCTCGCCGTCGATCACCAGAAAGCGCCAGGGTGCAAGCTTGCCGTGATCGGGCACGCGGGCGGCGAGCGTCAGCAGGGTCTCGATCTCGTCCCGAGAGGGGCCCGGGCCGGATGTGGCCTGAGGGGGCACCGAGCGGCGCGTGCCGAGGAGCGTGAGCGTATCGTTCATCGAAGCTTCAGCCACGTTGCATGATATGGAGGATCGTCAGGCGGGATGCCATCGTGTCTCAGGCGACCGGCTCTTCTGTCACGATGTCGCCCCCGCCGTCGATCCATGCGGGGCTGCGGCATCTCGCGGGTGCGGCGCCAAGGTTCGGGGGTGGGTTTGAGCGTGATCGTGACTTGCCGCGCAGAAGGCGCGGTCTCGGCTCCTTGGCCTGAACGGCCCTGCGGAGCCGCGACGGTGGACGGCATGTCTCCCGGCATCGCGTTTCCCGGCTCGGCCGGCTGAACGATCATGCGCGCAGAGTTCACCTCGCCCGCCTTCGGCGGGTCGGTCCCGGCTGCCACCTCTCCCGGCTACGACGCGGATCTTTTCGAGCCGAGCGCCCGTCCGACCCTCGGGTGGACGCGCCGGCACTGGGCGCTCGCGGTCTCGGCCACCCTCGCGATCTGGGCCGTCGCGGCCTCGGCGTGGCCTCTCTCCGGCAGCGTCGTGCCGTGGGATTCGAAGAACCACTTCTATCCC
The DNA here is from genome assembly GCA_903644085.1 of Hyphomicrobiales bacterium. Lineage (GTDB taxonomy): Bacteria > Pseudomonadota > Alphaproteobacteria > Rhizobiales > Beijerinckiaceae > Enterovirga. Next base: position 12,966 of record CAHJXE010000045.1, on the reverse strand, counting down.
ATGCTGCGCTATCTGGGCGACTCGCTGGCCGCCGGGGAATGGCCGCTCTGGAACCCCTACCACTTCAGCGGACACCCGGCCGTTGCGGATCCGCAATCGCTCCTCTTCAACCCGACGATGCTGCTCTTCGGCTGGCTCGTGCCCGCGCCCTCCATGCAGCTCTTCGACCTCGTCATCTTCGCGCATTTCCTGCCGGGCATGCTGGCGATGCTCGCGCTCTTCGCACGCCGCGACTGGCGTCCGGAGGGCGCGGTCGTGGCCGCGATCGTCTTCGTGCTCGGCGGCTCCGCGTCGGCGCGCCTGCAGCATACCGGCATCATCTTCGGCTATGGCTACTTCCCCCTCACCCTGCTCTTGCTGGAGGAGATGCTCGCCCGCCGCTCGTACAGGTTCGCCGCCGGCTTCGCCGTGATGGCGAGCCTGATGGTCTCGGGGCGCGACCAGGTCGCGTTCCTGATGGGGCTGACCCTTCTCGGCGCGGTCGTCCACGAGGCGTTCGTGTCGGGCCGGCCGGTCCGCTTCCTCCGCGAACGTCTGGGCGTGCTCGCCCTCGCGGGCGCGATCGGGACGGCGCTGCTCGCGGTGCCGGTGCTCCTGACGCTCCAGTTCCTCGGCACCTCGACCCGCCCGGCCTTCGGCTTCGGGGTCGCCGCGATGGGATCGCTTCCGCCGGAGAGCTTCGCGACGTTCCTGTTCGCGAACGTGTTCGGTTCGCTGCGCGCGACCTACGATTACTGGGGTCCGGACTGGCACTCGCTCCTGGAGGGAACCTGGACGGACCGGGCGACGAACTATCTTTTCGCGGGCTCGGTCCCGGCCGTCCTCATCGTGTGGCACGGGATCGGCGCCGGGCGGCTCCTCGCGCGCGAGTTCCGCTACTTCCTGATCGTGGGGCTCGTCACGATCGTCTACGCGCTCGGACGCTATACCCCGCTCTTCTCGGTGGTGTTCGACAGCCTGCCCGGCGTCGCACTCTACCGCCGGCCGGCGGACGCGACCTTCGTGATCAATATCGTGATCGCCTTCGCGGCCGGCTACCTCGTCCACCGCTACCTGCGCGACGGCAACCCGCGCCTCGCGCGGCTTCAGCGCTCGCCACTCGGTGCGATGCTGGCCGCCGGCGCGATCGCGCTCGTCGTGGCGGCGATCGTCTCCGCGCTGATCTTCGCGGTCCGGGCGAAGCAGGCCGCTGCCGCAGGGGGCGAGATCCTGATCGCGGCCGGGATCGCGACCGCGATCGTGGGGCTGCTCGTCTCCGGCTCGCATCACAAGCGTGTCGCGGTCGCGGCCCTTCTGACCGCGTTCACGGGCGGCGAACTCGTATGGCGCAACGCCGCCTCGGCGCTGAACGCCGAGCCGGCCGAGCGCTACGCGGTGTTCCGCGAGTTGCCTGCCGACCAGATGCGCGGCCTCGCGGTCCTCAAGGACGAACTGGCCCAGCGGCACGCGCGCGGCGAGCACCCGCGCGTCGAGATCCTGGGGCTCGGCGGCGCGTGGCAGAACGCCTCGATGGTGCTCGGGCTCGAAGACACGATCGGCTACAACCCGCTTCGCCTCGCGGATTACGAGCGCGCGATCGGCCCCGGGGAGAACGCGGTCGACCCGAACCTGCGCCAGTTTCCGGGCACCTTCCGAGGTTACCGCTGCCGCCTCGCGAGCCTCCTCGGGCTCGAATACCTCGTGCTGGACCGTCCGGTCGAGCGCCTGCCCCGGCACTTCCCCAGGCTGACGGGCACCAAATTGCTCTACGGGGCCGGCGGGATGTGGATCTACAAGCTCGATCGCGGAGCGCCACGCGCCTATCTGGCGACGCAGATCCTGCCGGTCGACTCGGACGCTGTGCTCACGCAGGCCGAGATCCCGGATTTCGACCGGACCACGACCGCGCTCGTCGAGCAGGAGGACCTCGGCGCGATCAGGGGCGACTACGTAGCGCACGAGAACGCTCCCGAGCAGGCGGCCCGCGGCATCGGCGGGTCCGTCGTGGTGACAGCCTACGGCCGCAATGCGGTCTCACTCGAGGTCAATACCAGAAGTGCCGGCATCGTGGTCCTGCACGACATCAACTATCCCGGCTGGGAGGCGAGCGTGGACGGCCAACACCAGCACATCGTGCGCACGAACCTCCTGTTCCGCGGCGTCGAGGTCGAACCGGGTCATCACGTGATCGAGTTCCACTTCCGGCCGCTCTCGGTCGGCAACATCGTGTCGGCGGCAGCCGACGTCCTGCATGGGTCGGGCGAGGAATCCGGCCCGACGGTCACGCGCTGAGCGGGCCCTCATGACGCTGCGCATCCGGTCCGTCGGGGCGGCACTCGGCGTCGCTTGCGCGATCTGCCTCGGACGACCGGCCTGGGCACAGACGCCCGGGATCCCGGGAATGCCGCCCGCGGCCGGCAATTTCCTCGCCACGATGCCGGCCCCGATCGCCGCGCCGACGACGGACGGGATCGGCAAGTCGTCCAGTACGTTGACGCTAAGCGCGGTCTTCAGCACCGGCGAGAAGCCGGTCCGCTCGAGCCTCGTGTGGCGCGTGTTCGAGGACAGCGCGGCCGGCGCGACGCCGTCCCTGCTCGCGAAGTCGAACGCCGCGAGCCCGACGTTCCAACTGGCTCAAGGAACATACGTGGTCCATGTCGCGTATGGGTTCGCGTCCGCCTCGAAGCGGATCGTCGTCGGGCCCGGGCCTATGGTCGAGCGGATCGCGGTCAAGGGCGGAGCATTGCGCCTCGCGGGGGCGATCGGCGACGTGCCGATCGCCCGCGACAAACTGTCCTTCTCGATCCTGCTGCCGGTCGCGAACGATACGGAAGGCCGGCTCGTCGCGGCGAACGTCAAGCCGGGCGAAGTCGTGCGCCTGCCCGAGGGCACGTATCACGTGGTCTCGAATTACGGGGACTCGAACGCGATCATGCGCGTCGATCTGAAGGTCGATGCGGGCCAGCTCACCGACGCGACGGTGAACCACCGCGCCGCCACCGTCACGCTGAAGCTGATCGCCGGCACGGGCGGGGAGGCCTTTGCGGGCACCGCCTTCAGCGTGCTGACGCCCGGCGGCGACGTGATCCGCGAGGCGACCGGCGCCTTCCCGACGATGACGCTCGCCGAGGGCGACTACCAGCTCGTCGCCCGGCACGCGGGCAGCGTTTACACGCGCGACTTCAAGGTCGAGAGCGGTCTCGACCGAGACATCGACGTGCTGGCGAACTAGACGGCCCTGCGCGGCGGCTCCTCGTTCGTCCCCCGCCAACGTCCGTAGCGCCAGGGCACGTACCAGGCCGCGCTCGCCGGCACCTCCTCGCACACGAAGTCGAGACCCTGCGTGCCACCGGGCCCGCACCGGCAGACGCGGGAGAACCCCATCCAGGCGCCGGGCCAGAGCCCGTGCCGCTGGATCGCTTCCGCGGCGTAATCCGAACAGGTCGGAAGGTGGCGGCAGTGACGGCCCGCGACGGCGGAGAACGTCAGCTGGTAGGCCCTGATCGCGCCGCCCGCGAGCCGTCGCACCGCGAGGGTCACGCCGAGGGTCTCACGCGGCGGATCGCTCGCCCTTCGCGTGCGCCTGCTCGAGAGCGTCGACGACCGCGTCGAAGGTGAGCAGCGTCGAGGCGTGGCGCGCCTTGAAGTCGCGCACCGGCTCGAGCACCGCGAGGTCGGCCCAGCGCCCGGCCGGCGGAGGCCCGTTCTCCTTCAGCATGAGGCGCATCTCGTCGCGCACCTGCCGAACCTCGTCGAGACTCGATCCCACGACGTTGCGCGCCATGATAGAGGAGGAAGCCTGCCCCAGCGCGCAGGCCTTCACGTCGTGGCCGAAATCGACGACCCGCTCGCCGTCCGTCGTGAGGTCGACCGTCACCGTCGAGCCGCACAGGCGAGAATGCGCCATCGCCGTCCCGTGCGGAGCCGCGAGGCGGCCGAGCCGGGGTATGTCGGCCGCGAGTTCGAGGATGCGCCGGTTGTAGATATCGCTCAGCATCGCCCTGCCCCGCGTTGCGGACCGCCCTATCGGACCAATATAGGTGCGCACACGCGCGAGGGATAGTCGCCCGGCAGGCAGACCGCGCGAGGGCGAGCCGTAAGGGGCTTACAGGAGGAGACCATGTCAGCCCCCGAACGGGCCTTGAACACACCATCGAATCCGCCGCGCTCTCGCCACGACGTCGAGGAGGGCGACGTTTTGAGCCCGCGTTTCGGGCCGGACGGGCTCGTCACCTGCGTGGCGACGGAGCACGGGACCGGACGGCTGCTCATGGTCGCGCATATGAACGCCGACTCGCTCGCGCGCACCATCGCGACCGGCGAGGCATGGTATTGGTCGCGCTCGCGCGACGAACTCTGGCACAAGGGCGCGACGAGCGGTCAGATCCAGACGGTCACGGACATGCGCATCGATTGCGACCAGGACGCGGTCTGGATCACCGTCAGGGTCGCGGGCGACGGCGGCTGCTGCCATACCGGTCGCTGCTCGTGCTTCTACCGCCGGGTGGCGGTCGGACCCAAGGCCAGCTCCGCGCCGCTCCGCTTCGTCGAGACCTGATCCCGGCGATCAGGCGGTCGCGATGTAGTCCCGCAGCGCGCGGTGCTCGGTCTCGATCTCGGCAAGGCGCTGCTTGACGATGTCGCCGATCGACACGATGCCTCGCAGGCGGCCGCCCTCGACGATCGGAACGTGCCGGAACTTGCGCTCCGTCATCAGGGTCATCAGTTCGTCGATCCCGGCGTTCGACCGGCAGGTCACCACTTGGCCGGTCATCCGGCTCGACACGGGCTGACGGAGCGCCTCCGCCCCGCCCTCGGCCACGGCACGCACGACGTCGCGCTCGGACAGGATGCCGACCAGCGCCTCCGCGGCATCGATCACCACGATCGCCCCGATGCGGTGCTGGTTCAGCATGCGGGCTGCTTCGGCGAGCGTGCTCTGAGGATCGATGGAGATGACGTCCCGGCCCTTGCCGGCGAGAATGCGTTCGACGCTCATGGTGTCCCTCCGTCATGCCCACGTCGACGCGCGGGCTTGGGAGGGAGTGTGATCAGGGCGGGGCGAGGGTTCAAGCACTCCCTTCGTGGGGACCCGCCTGACCTCGATTCGACGTGCCAAGATCTGCCGGCCCCGGATCGATGAAGGGGAAGAGCAGGAGCCCGACCGCGAGGCCGCCGATATGGGCCTCCCAGGCGATCCCTCCCTCTACGAGACCGAGAGGTCCGGCTGCGAGGCCGAAGAGGATGTTCAGCACGAACCAGGAACCGAGGAACATGATCGCGGTCCGGTTGCGCACAAGACCGGCATAGACGTGGAGGCGGATCGCGGGCCGGCCGCCTCCAGGCTCGAAGGCGAAGAGAGAGGCCGCCGCCATCACGCCCGACACGATCGCGGAGGCGCCGATCATCGGCTGCAGGCTCTCCGGGTTCGCCGCCCAGTGTGTCAGCGCGCCGCCGATCGCGGTCGCGAACGCCAGCACGAGAGAACGCGCATTCCCGATGCGGCGCACCACGGGCGCGCCGAAGGCCGCGAGCCATACGCAGTTCAGGACGACGTGCGTCCAGGAGCCGTGAAGCAGCGCATAGGTGAGGAACGTCCACGCGTGTGGACCGGGCATCTCCATCACGTACCGGGCGAAACCTTCGCGGATCCCGGCGCCATCGTCGTCGAAGCCATCCCGCGCATGGTCGACGAGCGCCGCGAGGTCGGTCCAGCCGAACTCTGCCGACCACCGCCCGGGAAGGAAGCTGAACCGCGTGATGAGGTCGAGGTCGCCGACCGGCGACAGGAGGGCGCGCAGACCGTGGATGGCGAGCAGGATGACGATGAAGGCCGCGAGCCATCCCGGCAGGTTGATCGCGGGCTCGCGTGAACTGATCGGCGGGGTCGATCGCGTGAATGTCGGCATGGACATGGACATAGGCCTCCCGCGCCGCAGCCGCAAAGCGCGCCGTTAACCTTGATGCATGCTTGACGGCCCAAGCCGCCGCGGCGGCACGCGGATCGCGCAGGGCGAGGGGACAACGATGCCAGCGCCGTCACGACGGAACAGAGCCGCCCCGCCAAGGGCCGGCAAGATCCGTTTCGGGACGATCCGCCAACCGTGAAATCCCGTCATGAAACATCCGACGTCCCGCATCCTCTTCGCCTACTGGGACACATTGCGCGGCGACCGTTCAGCGCCGGAGCGAGGCGACATAGAGCCCGGCGCGATTCGACAGATCATCGCGGACACTTTCATCCTTGGCATGGAGCCCGGTGGCCCTGCGACGTTCCGACTCGCCGGGACGCGTTGCTCGGCCCTGCTCGGGAGCGAGCTCAAGGGCTCTCGCTTCACGACCCTTTGGCGCGAGCGGGACCGCGCGGACGTCGAGAGCGCCCTGGACGCCGTCGTGTCCGATTCCTGCGGCGTCGTGCTCGGCGCCGCAGCCTCGAGCGACCTCGGACAGGGCCTCGCCCTCGAACTCCTCCTCCTGCCGCTCCGGCACCGCGGGCGCACCCATGCGCGCGTGATCGGCTGCCTCTCGCCCGTCTCGGTCCCGACCTGGATCGGCCTCGCGCCGCTCTCCAGCCTCGAGACGCGTTCGCTGAGGATGCTGGATGCGAAGCGCGAGGCTCCGGTATCAGTGCCGATCGGCCCCGAGATGGCGGCCCTGGACCGGCGTCGAAATTTCGTCGTGCACGAAGGCGGCCGGGGCGCGCCTCTATCATGAACGCCCAATTTCGATCATTCCGACATTCCGACCGGTCGATCTAAGCCGACGTTAACGCACGAATGGATAGATTGGCGCCTCGCGAGTTGGGAACCTTTCGGCAGATGATCGCGCAGCAGGCGAACGCGCCTCGGTTACGACTGCGCAGGGCTGAGCGTCGGCGCCACGCACGTGTTTGCCTGACCCTGCTCGGCCGCTACATGACGGCGGACCGCCAGGAATATCCCTGCGAGACGATCGACATGTCGCCGGGCGGCGTCCTCCTGCAGGCGTCGGTCCGCGGCGAGATCGGCGACCGGGTGATCGTCTATCTGGAGCACCTCGGCCGCATCGAGGGCACGATCACGCGTCACGTGCCGGAGGGCTTCGCCCTCTCGATCTCGGCTGCGGCGCGCAAGCGGGACAAGCTCGCCTCGCAGCTCACATGGCTGGCGAACCGCCAGGCGCTGGGCCTTCCGGAAGACAGGCGTCACGAACGCATCACGCCCCACAGCCTGTCCACGACGATCAAGCTCGAGAGCGGACGCACGATCCCGGTCCGGCTCGTCGACATCTCCATGTCGGGCGCCTCGATGATCACCGACAGCAAGCCGGCGCTCGGCGTCGGGGTCCTGGTCGGCTCGACGACGGCCAAGGTGGTTCGACACTTCCAAGATGGCATCGCGGTGGAGTTCCGGCTCCCCCTGTCGCCGGATCGGTTCGACGAGACCGTGATCCTCTGATCGCACGTGCCGCTCGCAGACCATGTCGGTGAACGAAGCGTTGCGAGATCACTCCAAGTTTCATCAATCCGGCAGATACAGATTAGCCGCAATTTTGGTGAGCTGTTACAACGGCCTAAATCCGTAAAATTGCGCGCAATCGTTTGAGTTCGCCTGCAGTCCCGATGGTGTTTCTGCTCCCGACAGCGGGGGCACACCATGAAGATCTCGGCCAGACGGGTTTTAGGGCAGGTTCTGCTAGCCTTGGTCGCCACCAGCGGCGGTGCGAGTGCCCAGAGCATCGCGTCTCTGCCGAAAGCCTCGCAGCCGGTCGAGATCGTCGGCGAGGCGAGACCGATGATCGCCTGGGTGGATTTCTGCAACCGCCAACCCGGCGAGTGCCAAGTCGATCCGAGCGAGCCGCGCACGATCGCGCTCAGCCCCAAGATTTGGCAGACGATCGTGTCCGTGAACCGGCAGGTCAACACGACGATCCAGCCTCTGACCGACATGGACCATTGGGGTGTCGGCGACCATTGGGACATCCCGACCGACGGCTACGGCGATTGCGAAGACTATCAGCTCCTCAAGCGCAAGCTGCTCGTCGAATCCGGGCTACCGCGCCGCGCGATGCGCATGACGGTCGTCGTGGACGAGAAGAACGAAGGTCACGCCGTGCTGCTCGTGCGCACGAACCTCGGCGACTACGTGCTCGACAACAAGACGAACAACGTGCTGCCCTGGTATCAGACCGGGTATGTCTACGTGAAGCGCGAGAGTCAGGACGTGGTGGCATGGGTCTCGCTTGGTGGAGCGGTCTCGCCGATCACCACAGCGACGCGCTGAAGGGTGCCGAAACACCCTACGGGAACATCTTCGGGAGCAACGTCGTTAACTCCAGTTTAACTTAGCCCTTGAGTGCGTGTCGAAGCCGTGTCAGCTTGGTTAAAGGTTGGTGAACCGGCTGGTGGGGCATGCGGCACAACGACGTCGGCTTTCGCGCAATCGGTAGGTTCGCCCGTCACTACGTCCTCGCCGGCCTAGTGTGTCTCGGCGTCTCGAACGCGAGCCGTACGGAGGCGCAGACGGTCGCGGCGCTGCCGAATGCCGCCTCGATCGGCCGTGTCGAGCCGATGGGCGGTGCCCGTCCGGTTCAGGGCTGGGTCTCGTTCTGCGAGCGCAACCCGTCCGAATGCGTGATCGACCCGTCCGAGCCCGCCACGGTGTCGCTCACGGGCCGTCTCTGGAAGAACCTCAACGCCGTCAATCGCCAAGTCAACACCACCATCACGCCGATGACCGACCAGGAGCATTGGAACGTCGTCGACCGCTGGGACATCCCGACCGACGGTTACGGCGATTGTGAGGATTTCCAGCTCCTGAAGCGCAAGATCCTGGCGGAGCAATATGGGGTGCCGCGGCGCGCGCTCAGGATGACCGTCGTGATCGACGAGCAGGGCGAGGGTCACGCCGTCCTGATGGTGCGCACCGACGAGGGCGACCTCGTTCTCGATAACAAGCGCTCCGGGATCCTGCCGTGGCACCAGACGGGCTACGTGTTCATCAAGCGAGAGGGGCAGGACGGCCGGGAATGGGTCTCGCTCGGCGAGCGCAGCTCCCCGATGACGACCGCGAACCGCTGATCGTACGAGACCGCGGTCAGCCGACCCGGGTGAGGCCGTCAGCGAACCGCCGCCAATTCCGGACATAGGAATCGGCCGAGCGGGCGAGCATCGCGAGGGCCGCATCGTCGAGCTGCCGCTTCACCTGCGCCGGCGAGCCGACGATGAGGGAGCGCTCCGGGAAGACCTTGCCTTCCGTCACCAGCGCGCCCGCCCCGACGAGACAACCGGCACCGATCCGGGCTCCGTTCAGGACGATCGCCCCCATGCCGACGAGGCTGCCCGCGCCGATCGTGCAGCCGTGCAGGATCGCCCGATGGCCGATGGTGCAGCCGGGACCAACGCTCAGCGGATGACCCATGTCGGTGTGCAGGAGCGAGCCCTCCTGGATGTTCGTCCCCTCGCCGATCTCGATGAGTTCGTTGTCGCCGCGCAACGTCGCGCCGAACCAGATCCCGACATCGCGCGCGAGTCGCACACGCCCGATCACGTGGGCATCGGGCGCGATCCAGAACTCGCCTACATCGGGAAGATCGGGCGCGAGGTCGCCGAGACTGTAGGCTGGCATGCGGGCTCCGACCGGTTCGAGCGACCGGCATCGCGCCCCAGCGAGAGCGCGTCAAGATCCGACGATATACTGCGCCGCGTCGAGTACCAGACGGCCCGACAAGAGGCTCCAGAAGCCCGCGATGATCGTCGCCAGCATGACGAAGGGGATGGGCCGACGCTCGATCCGGCGTCCACGGATCGTGTTGCGCAAGATGAGGAAGGGCGCGGAGAACACGATGATCGGGATGCTCGCGAGCGCGGCCATTCGCTCGCCCTGCAGCATGCGGAAGCCGAGCGGCCGGCACGCCACGAGTTCGAAGGTGCTGACGATCAGGCCCGCGAAGGCGAACCCGAGCCCGAGTGCCGCGAGAGCCTCGAAGCGACCTTGATCCATCATGCGAACCCCTCGTCCCGGGGCTCTTGTGACGCGGTTTTAACGGTCCGTTAAGGCAAATGGGCCGGCACGGTTAACGTCCGGCGCGAGCCGTCACTCGGCTAGATCTTCGGCCAGGATCGCCATCTGGAACGCGAAGGAGCGATCGCCGTCCTCGTCGTCGAGCGACAGGACGCCGATGAACTCCTCCCCGACATACACCTCGGCCGAGTCGGTCTTCTTCGGCCGCGTCGTCACGCGGATGGTCTGGTTGGCGAAGGTACGGCGCATGAAGCGCTCGATCTTGGCGAGTTCGGTCTTGTCCACGTCGTCTCCAGTGTGTCGGGGTCGAGCGATTGCCACGGGCTGTCCCGGCCGGCAAGCCACGGCTGTCAGGCGATGTTCTTCTCCAGGAGGATCTGGTCCATCGAGCGGGCCGGCTCGGCGCAGCCGGCCGTGCCGACGACGCGCGCCGGCACGCCCGCGACCGTGGTGTTCGGCGGCACGGGCTGGAGCACGACCGATCCCGCGGCCACGCGGGCGCAACGACCGACCTCGATGTTGCCGAGGATCTTCGCGCCGGCCCCGATCAGGACGCCGCGACCGATCTTGGGGTGCCGGTCGCCGAGTTCCTTGCCCGTGCCGCCGAGCGTCACGCCTTGCAGGATCGACACGTCGTCGCCGATCACCGCCGTCTGCCCGACCACGAGCCCCGTCGCGTGATCGAGGAAGATACCGCGCCCGATCCGCGCCGCCGGGTTGATGTCGGTCTGGAACACCTCGGAGGAGCGGCTCTGGAAGTACAGCGCGAGATCGCGCCGCCCGACGTTCCAGAGCCAATGCGAGAGCCGGTGAGTTTGGATCGCGTGAAAGCCCTTGAAGAAGAGCACCGGCTCGATCAGCCGGGTGCAGGCGGGATCGCGGTCGAGGATCGCCAGGATGTCGGCCCGGAACGCCTCGCCGAACTCGCGGTCCTCCGCCACCGCCTCGCGATAGGTCTGCACGATGAGATCGGCCGGCACCGAGGGATGACCCAGACGGCCCGCGACCCGATGGACCACCGCGGATTCGAGCGTGTCGTGGTTGAGGATCGTGGTGATGATGAAGGTCGCGAGACCGGGCTCCGCGAGCACGACCTGTTCCGCCTCGGAGCGCAGCCGCGTCCAGACGGGGTCGAGGGTGCCCGCGACAGCCTCCTCGTGCTTGAAAGAATGTTGCGACATGTGCCGTTCCTTTCGGTCGCCATACCACGGACGCACGGCCGATCGAAACGTGCTGCCCTCAGTCCTGCTCGGCCAGGAAAGCCAGGACCCCCTCCTTGTGCGTCCGGTCTCCGACGGCGAGATTGTGGTCGCGGCCCGGGATATCGAGCGCGCGCGCGTTCGGCATCAGCGCCGCGAGGTCGGCCGCCGAGCCGGCGATCGGGTCGTTCGTCCCGACCGAGACCAATACGGGCGCGTCGATCCGGCCCACCTCCTCCCGCGACAGCGTTTGCCGCGAGCCGCGAATGCAGGCGGCGAGCGCCGCAAGGTCGCTGCCCGTCTGCTCCGCGAAGGCGCGGAACATGCGCTGCATCGGGTCGGTCAGCCAGGACAGCGAGGGTGCCTCGAGCGCGTCCGCGATGCCGATGGGCAGCCCCACGCCTTCGATGAGATGGATGCCGAGCCCGCCGAGCAGGGCCGCGCGCACGCGGGCCGGATGGGCGTTTGCGAGGTAGGCGGTGATCCGCGCGCCCATCGAGTATCCCATCACGTGGGCGCGCGCGATGCCGAGATGGTCGAGGAGCCCGATCGCATCCGCCGCCATGAGCGCCGTGTCGTAATCCTCGGGCGTGTAGAACTTGCTGCTGCGGCCGTGGCCACGGTTGTCGAATGCCACGACCCGGAAGCCGGCGCGCGTCAGCGTGCCGACCCAGGACGTGTTCGCCCAGTTCACCGCGTGGTTCGACGCGAAGCCGTGGATGAGCAGGACCGCGCCGCGATGCGGTTCGGAGGCGGACGGCACGTCGATATAGGCGATCTCGGCCCGGCCGACCTTGGCCGTCTGAAGCTGTTGATTGGTCACGTCCTGAGAGCCTTCGAGTCTCGTGTCGCCATTGCCGGCCGAAGGCCCGCATGGCACAGAACGGACAATCATCCCAAGCGGGCGCGGTCACGCGAACGCGGAACCACGCGAACCCGGATATTCCCGATGGCGGATTTCGGCATCCCGCACTTCCAGAACGACATCGGCGTCACGACGATCCTCGTCGGCGCGCGGCGCTTCATGTGCATCGGCGCGCGGCCGCCTTTCGATCATCCGCACGTCTTCATCGATCTCGGCACCGACACAGAGGCGATCTGCTCCTATTGCGGCACGCATTACAAGCTGAAGCCCGGCCTCCTGCCGACCCAGGCGGAGCCGCAGGATTGCGTCTGGGACGAGCACGCCGCGGCCGCGTGACGCGCTCGCGACGCGCGACGCGCGACGCGGTCCAGTTGACGCAGACACGGGTCGCGATCGTCGGAGGGGGGATCGCCGGTCTCGCGGCCGCGCTCGCGCTATCGGGACGCGGCTTCGCGATCACGGTGTTTGAGCGGCGCACCGGCTTCGCCGAGACGGGCGCGGGCATCCAGCTCTCGCCGAACGCCAGCCGGGTTCTCCAGTCGCTCGGGCTCGAACCGGCGCTCCACCGGGTCGCGACGGAGACGCAGACCGTCTCCGTGAGGTCGCTCGCGAGCGGACGTGAGATCGGGGACGTCGCGCTCGGCGACGCGATGCGGCGGCGCTTCGGCGCGCCGTACTGGTCGGTCGCGCGGGCGGACCTCCACACGGTCCTGCTGGACGCGGTTCGCGGCCGTTCCGACATCGCGCTCCGCTTCGGGCGCACGCTGTCCTCGCTCGACGACGGGGCGGGGGTCGTGACGCTCGGGATCGACACGGCGAACGGCGCGCGCGAGAGCGTCGCGGCCGAGCTCGTCATCGGGGCGGACGGCATCGGGTCGCGCGCGCGACACGCGATCGGCGACCCGCGCTCACCGGCCCCTTC